>NZ_JAMYQF010000038.1:0-64635 GCF_040320745.1 Mesorhizobium sp. M0621
TCGGCCTCGCCGAATTCCACGCCATCAAATACGGCGCCAACCTCGGACTGCGAAATGTGTGAATCCGATAGGTATAGTGACGGGGAGAAAGACGCCGTGGGTGATGATTTCGCCAATCACCAACGTTGCGCAAAGGGCGCCTAGGTTGCGGCGGCTTCTCTTCTCCCCGTCACTATGCGGGGAGAAGGTGTCGCCGAAGGCGACGGATGAGGGGCAGCGCCAACCCTAAACAAGCCCAGCGTTGTTCAAGCGGGCCGCAGCCTAAGCTGCGCCGACCTTTTCGCCAAAGCTCGAAAAAAACTGTCCGGCCAGTTTCTTCGAGGTCGATTCGATCAGCCGGCTGCCGAGCTGGGCGATCTTGCCGCCGACATCGGCCTTGGCCGCGTATTTCAACACCGTGCTATCCGCTCCATCTGATGTCAGCGTCACGTCCGCACCGCCCTTGGCGAAACCGGCAATGCCGCCCTTGCCTTCACCTTGGATGGTGTAGGAGTGCGGCGGCTTCAGGTTCTTCAACGTCACTTCGCCGTTGAATGTCGCCTTGATCGGCCCGATCTTCACCACCACGGTCGCCGCCATTTCGGTCGGCGACTTCATGTCGAGGCTCTGGCAGCCGGGAATCGTCGCCTTCAAGACCTCGGGATCGTTCAGCGCTTCCCACACTTTTTGCAGGGGGGCGGCAATGCGCTCCTCGCCTTCGATCACCAAAGCCATGAAAACCTCCCGGACAAGACTGAATGAAGCCCTATCGCACGGCTGGGTGCGTGTCTATCACACCAAAGTCCGGTTGCGACCGCACGCCCTCTTGCCTGCTTCCGCGCGTTGCCATATCGATTTGTCTTACAAATACGGAGACCACGATGGCAGGCGCCCCCACCACTAAGAAAAAATTTCGCTCGCAGGAGTGGTTCGACAATCCCGACAATCCGGGCATGACGGCGCTCTATCTCGAACGCTACCTCAATTATGGCCTGACGCGCGCCGAACTGATGTCCGGCAAGCCGCTGATCGGCATCGCCCAGACCGGCTCCGATCTCTCGCCTTGCAACCGCCACCATATCGAACTCGCCAAGCGCGTGCGCGAAGGCATCGTCTCGATGGGCGGCATCCCTTTCGAGTTCCCCTGCCATCCGATCCAGGAGACCGGCAAGCGTCCGACCGCAGCACTTGACCGCAACCTTGCCTATCTCAGCCTGGTCGAGGTGCTTTACGGTTATCCGCTCGATGGCGTCGTGCTCACCATCGGTTGCGACAAGACGACGCCCGCGCTGCTGATGGCGGCGGCCACCGTCAACATCCCGGCCATCGCGCTGTCGGTCGGCCCGATGCTCAATGGCTGGCACAAGGGCAAGCGCACCGGCTCAGGCACCATCGTCTGGGAATCGCGCCAGCGCCTGTCGGCCGGCGAGATCGGCTATGACGAGTTCATGGACATCGTCGCGTCGTCGGCGCCGTCCACCGGCTATTGCAACACCATGGGCACCGCCACCACGATGAATTCGCTGGCCGAGGCGCTTGGCATGCAGTTGCCGGGCTCGGCTGCCATTCCCGCACCGTACCGCGAGCGTGGCCAGATTTCCTATGAGACCGGAAAACGCATCGTCGAGATGGTGCATGAGGATTTGAAGCCGTCCGACATCATGACGAGAGAGGCTTTCGAGAATGCCATCGTCGTCAATTCGGCCATTGGCGGCTCGACCAACGCGCCTATTCATCTCAACGCCATCGCCCGCCACCTTGGAGTCAAGCTCGACAATGACGACTGGCAGACGGTCGGCCTCAATGTGCCGCTGCTGGTCAATTTGCAGCCGACAGGCGAATATCTCGGCGAAGACTATCACCATGCCGGCGGCGTGCCGGCGGTCATTGCCGAACTGATGAAGGGCGGGCTGTTGCCGCATCCCGGCGCGCGCACTGTCAACGGCAAGTCGATCGGTGAGAATAGCGAGGGCGTCGCCAACGAAAACCCCGACGTCATCCGCTCTGTCGCCAAGCCGCTGAAGGCCAATGCCGGCTTCATCAACCTCAGGGGCAATCTGTTCGATTCGGCGATCATGAAGACCAGCGGCATCTCGCCCGAGTTCCGCGAGCGCTATCTGTCCAACCCCAAGGATCCCGAGGCTTTCGAAGGCAACGCCATGGTTTTCGACGGGCCGGAGGATTACCACGCCCGCATCGACGACCCCGCGCAAGGCATCGACGAACACACCATCCTGTTCATGCGTGGCGCCGGTCCGATCGGCTATCCCGGCGGTGCCGAGGTCGTCAACATGCAGCCGCCGGCCTACCTCATCAAGAAAGGCATCCACGCGCTGGCCTGCATCGGTGACGGCCGCCAGTCGGGCACGTCGGGTTCGCCGTCGATTCTCAACGCCTCGCCGGAAGCCGCGATCGGCGGCGGGCTGGCGCTGCTCAAGACGGGCGACCGTGTCCGCATCGATCTGCGCAAGGGTACGGCCGACATCCTCATCACCGATGACGAGATCACCCGGCGCCGTGCCGAACTGCAGAACAATGGTGGCTTTCATTATCCCAAGCACCAGACGCCCTGGCAGGAGATCCAGCGCGGCATGGTCGCGCAGTTCTCAGAGGGAATGGTGCTGGAGCCGGCGGTGAAATACCAGGACGTCGCGCATACCAGCGGCGTCCCCAGGGACAATCATTGATTATTCCTGGCGACGATTGCTGATGCTGGATCATTGACAGGCGGCCTGAGCAATCAGGCTGCCTCTCGGGTTCCGTTCAGCGTGTCCCGGCCGAGGGTCGAGATAGGGCTCCAAACTCAGGTTAATAAAAGACCTGACGACAGCCAGTTCGTCGGTGTTGGCAGGTTTTGTGCCGGTAGCTTTTCATGATAGGAATTTTTTCTTGACTCCGTGCCCTCAGCTATGGTACATATTCGTCCATGGTGCTGATTTGCGCCAGTGACCCGCCGCACAGGCGGGTTTTTCGTTTGATGCTCAGTCAGCCAACGCGCCGGCGAAGGCTGCGAAGGAACCCGTTAACCCGAGTTCATTGCCCTGAGGGTCGAGAAACCATCCTTGACAAGCGCACGCAACAATTCCACCATCACGACATGGGGTGCATCGCGACGACCCCGTGAGGCGTCAGCCCAACGTTCGCGTCCAAGCTTCTCTTTTCAGGAGGTGGACGCCATGCCGTCAACAACAGCTATCACCGTATCGCAACTATCCCGGCTCATCGGTTTACCGGGCGCCCCTGTCATCATCGATGTTCGCATCGATGAAGATTTCGACGCCGATCCGCGCCTGTTGCCGGCCTCGTGCCGGCGCGACTTCAAAAGCGTTTCGAACTGGGCGGCCGCATTCGCCGGCAAGCCAGTGGCCGTTGTCTGCCAGAAGGGGCAAAAGCTCTCGCAGGGGGTAGTCGCATGGCTGCGCCATGAGGGGATTTCCGCCGAATCCCTTGAAGGCGGCTTTGAAGCCTGGCGCGATGCCGGGGGGCTTCTGGTTCGCACCGACAAGATGCCTCCACGCAATGAAAGGGGCGCCACCGTCTGGGTGACGCGATCACGCCCAAAGGTCGACCGCATCGCTTGCCCTTGGCTGATCCGGCGTTTCCTCGACCCCGACGCGGTGTTCCTGTTTGTCGAACCCGCAGAAGTATTGGCTGTTGCCGACCGTTTTCAGGCCGTGCCTTTCGACATCGACAATGTGTTCTGGAGCCATCGCGGCGAACGCTGCACCTTCGACACGATGATCGAGGAGTTCGGGCTGGAATCAGAGGCGCTCGATCGCCTTGCCGCAATCGTGCGCGCGGCCGACACCGCAAGCCTCGACCTTGTGCCCCAGGCTGCCGGCTTTCTGGCTGCCTCGCTTGGCCTGTCGCGGATGTTTCGCGACGATCTGGAACAACTGGAAGCAGGTATGCTGCTCTACGATGCGTTCTTCCGTTGGTGTCGCGACGCCACTGAAGAAACGCACAACTGGCCCGCAGCCGGCATGGGTAAACCGACATGAGCGCTCTTGTCCCGGCGGATACCGCGGGAAACGTGCCGGTGCCGACTGCACCGACCTTCACCGAAGCCACGAAGGTCTGGGCAAAAATCGGACTGCTCAGCTTCGGCGGACCGGCCGGGCAGATCGCCTTGATGCACAAGGAACTGGTCGAGGAGCGGCGCTGGATCGGTGAACAGCGTTTCCTGCATGCGCTGAACTACTGCATGCTGCTGCCTGGCCCGGAAGCTCAGCAACTCGCCATCTACATCGGCTGGCTGTTGCACAGGACGGCCGGTGGCCTTGTCGCCGGCATCCTGTTCGTCGTGCCGGGCGCGCTCGTCATGCTCCTCTTGAGCAGCTTTTACGTGCTCTATGGCGACATGCCTCTCGTCGCAGCGCTGTTTTTCGGGGTTAAGGCGGCGGTGCTCGCCATTGTCATCGAGGCGGTGATCCGGATCGGGCGGCGCGCGCTGAAGAACCGCGTCATGGTGTCGATCGCGGTCGCGGCGTTCATCGCCATCTATGCGTTGAATGTGCCGTTCCCGCTCATCGTCCTGCTCGCCGGCCTGACCGGATGGCTGGGAGACCGCATTGCTCCCGGCCTGTTTTCCAGCTCCGCCCATGGCAAGGGCGATGTTGCCGACTTCAAGGGAGCGGTCGATCTGATGTTCGAACGCGGCGAGCTGGCCCATGTCAAACCGACCAAATGGCATGCGCCGCGCACCGTTGCGATCTGGCTGCCGCTCTGGCTCGGGCCCGTTCTTGTGATCTGGTGGTTCACCGGGTCCGCAAGCGTCTGGACCGAGATAGGGCGGTTCTTCAGTCTCATGGCTGTGGTCACGTTCGGTGGCGCCTACGCGGTGCTTGCCTATGTCGCGCAGGCAGCCGTCCAGTCCTTCGGCTGGCTCGTCCCCGGTGAAATGGTCGATGGTCTTGGGCTTGCCGAAACGACGCCAGGCCCGCTCATCCTGGTGTTGCAGTTTGTCGGCTTCATCGCCGCGTTCCGCCACGCCGGGCCGCTGGATCCATTGCTTGCCGGATCGCTGGGGGCGTTGCTCACTCTGTGGGTGACGTTCACGCCCTGCTTCTTCTGGATATTCCTCGGTGCGCCCTACATCGAGGCCCTGCGCGGCAACAAGGCATTGTTGGCCGCACTGGGCGCGATCACCGCCGCTGTTGTCGGCGTCATCATGAATCTCGCTCTATGGTTTGCCTTGCATGTCATCTTCCACGAAGTCCGCAACATCGGTTTCGGCATGAATGTGCCGGTGCTTTCGTCGATCGACTGGCGCGCGGCACTGCTTTCCTGTGCCACGATGATCGCCATCCTGAGGCTGAAGATCGGCATGCTGCCGACGCTCGCCGGATCGGCCCTTGCCGGTGTCTTGCTGCTGGCGGCGAGTGGCTGATGCCTGCAAGGACCTGAAGCGCATCGCCCGAATCCACTTTAACTGCCTTTGTATTCCGCTTGTGAACCACCTAACTGGTTGGAAACGGATTGGACCATTATGGCAGGACGGCGTTCTTCCCTAGGCTTCCTTGGAATGTTCGGCCGCTCGGGCGACTTGAGGCAGCTCGACGACGCTTTGCGCGGCGCGGATTTGCATCCGGCCCTCGTGCCGGAGGGCGTGAAGCTTACCATCGTCAATCTGATGAAGGATCGCTGGCCCGACAAGCCGCCGCCGGGCACCTACGTGTCGGTGGCACAATTGTGCAGCTATTGCATTGCGGGTCCCGAAACCTTCGAGCAGGCCAATGGCCGGGAGCGGACGCTGGAAGTCGAGCGTCGCATCGAGGCAGCACTTGAAGCCGGCGAGAGCTTCGACGCACAGATCGTGCTGATGACGCTGCATGCCAAGCTCATCAACGCTGAAGTCGTCGACCGATACGGGCTCAGCGCGGAATGACGCGAAAGGCAAGACCTGCATGATCCCCCTGCGGCACCGAGCCGATCAGGCCCGGCTGATCTCCTCGAGATACCAGCCGATGTAGCGTAGTTCATTGTATTCCATCGGCGCGATCGGCCCGGGCACGAAGTAGTGCGAGCGCACGCCACGCGCGGTGTGCTCGATGATCTTCTTGTCCTCTTCGGTGGTGACCTTCCACAGCCAGGTCAGCTTCTCCAAATCGTAGTCCTGGCCCTCGACGGCGTCGCCGCGCACCAGCCAGATCAGTTCCATCTCGCAGGTATCAGCCGTTTTCGGGATGAAGCGGTAGATCATGCCGTGATCGGGATAGCAGACGAGGAAGGTCGTGCCGCCGAGATGGATGGAGGTGACGCCACCGTCATAATCGGTGAAGCGGCCCATCAGCGGGGCCACCGGCGATCCATCCTGGCTGCCGCTCGAAACGCCATCATAGAGCGCGTAGCGGAAGGTGTGGATTGCCTCCTGACCGGCCGCCGAGTTCTGCCAGCGGTTGGCGCTGCCGATCTCGATGCCGAGTGCGCAGGTGCGCTGCTCCATCGCCGCATTGAGCTGCTCGATCATCTCGGCCGGCTTTTCCAGCGCATGCGTCTGCGAGTATTCTGGATGCGCCGGCCCGCAATGGTAGCATTCGACATAGTTCTCGACGGCGAGCTTCCAGTTGGCGTCGAGCGGATAGGACTGACGATACGCCACCTTGGCGTCGCCCCAGCCATACTGGCTGCAACTCGTGCGCAGCGACTGTTCGATCGGGTCGAAATTGAGCGGTGTCTCGGCGAAGGAAATGAAGATCAGCCCAGAGGCGACACGGACATGAAGCTTCTTCAGCCCGTGCGCCGTGCGGTCGAAATCCTTCGGCATCAGGCGGGCAGCGCGCAACGACCCGTCATTCGAATAGGTCCAGGCGTGATAGGGGCACACGAACATCTTCGCGTTGCCCTTCTCCTTGGTGCAGACCTCGGCGCCGCGGTGGCGGCAGACATTGAGCATGGCATGCACGGTGCCATCCATGCCGCGTGTCAGGATGACCGCCTCGTCGCCGAGCTTGAACAACTCGAAGTCGCCGGGGTTCGGGATGACGCTGGCATGCGCCAGGCAGTGCCAGTGGCGGCGAAAGACACGTTCCATGTCCCGCTCGAAGATCGCTGGGTCGTGATAGAAGGCGCGCACCAGGCCATGGCCGGGCCGGTGAGATGTCACCAGCCGATCGATCGCGTCGCCGTCGGTAGCGGCTTGCTGGATAGGATGCACACTCATTTGTCGTTCTGCCCGATGGTTGGTCCTGGGTGGTGGCGGTATGGCTGCACGAACTCGTCTCCGGTCAGCCGCCCATGTGCGTGCGCGGCAGGTGGATCAGGCTGCCGAAGCGGGCACGCAATCTGTCGTCGACCTGTTTTGGCACGTGGCGCGGAAATCGTTCGGCAAGAATGCGTTTCTTCTCGGTGATCGCACGCAGCAATATATCAGGCCGGCCTTTTTCGTTCCATTCCTTCGGCGAAGAACGATCGCCGAGGGCAGGATAGAAATGCCTGGTCTGCATCAGCTTGAGCGTTTGTTCGTTGTCGAGATAGTGGCCTGGGCCTTTGAGGCAGACCTCGGCGATGCTGTCGATCGACAAGGCCTCGTCAGTCACGTCGATGCCACGCGCGCAGCCCAGGCAATGACCGAGCATGTCGTTGTCGATGACCAGGCTTTCCAGACAGAAGCCGAGCAGCGAGGCATGCATGCCGGCCGCCTCGTAGACGAGGTTGAGGCCGGAGAGGCCGGCCATCACATTGGTGATGCCCTTTTCGTAGCCGGACTGAATGTCGGGCAGTTTCGAATCCGTCATACCGGCGGCCGAACCGCCGGGCAGGTCGTAGAATTGCGCCATCTGGGCGCAGGCCGCCGTTGCCACCGACTGCTCTGCCGACCCGCCGGCCATCGCGCCGGTGCGCAGGTCCGACATGAATGGCCAGGCACCGAAGATCGCCGGATGGCCCGGCTTGAGCGCGTTGACATAGACAAGGCCGGCCAGCACTTCGGCCACCGCTTGCACGACGGCGCCGGCCATCGCAGCGGGTGCCGTCGTGCCGGACTGGCCGGTCGACAGGAGCAGGATCGGGATGCCGCCTTCAACGCAGGCCTCGAGCACGCCGCAGGCATCCTCGGCGAACTTCATCGGCGGCACGACGAATGAGTTGGAGTTGGAAACGAAGGGCCGGGCGCGGAAATTCTCCTCGCCGCCGGCGATGGCATAGAGCATTTCCAGCGCCGGCTTCACGTTCTCACGCACCGTGAAGGACGTTCCGACGTGCTTCGATGTCCCCATCACACAGGCATAGAGCGTGTTGAAATCCATCTCGAGCGGATCAGCGATGTCGCGCGCCACCATCGGCCGCTGGAAGAAATGGATGTTGTCCAGCCCATCGACGATGCGGGCGGCATCATAAATGTCCTGCAGCTTGGATTCGCGGTACTCACGCTTCTCCAGGTCCACCAGGTGCACGGCGATACCCGCGGTGCCGTAGTGAATACGCTTGCCCTGGACAACCATGTCGTGCCTGGCGTCCTGGCCATGAAGTGTGAAATGTCGTGCAGCCCGCTTGATCGTGTCGAGCACCAGCGCGCGCGGAAAGCGGACACGGCCATCGTCGCCATGGACCGCCCCCGCCCTGGTCAACACCTTTATGCAGGAGGGGATGGCATTGGCGAAGCCCACCGTCTCCAGGAGCGTCAGCACGCCCTCGTGGATGCGCTCGCAGTCATCTCCGCGCAGCGGCCCGTAGCTGCCGCCTTCGACGGCCTGGTGCTGTGGTCCGGTATCCTCCATCAGAGGAGCTGATCGCATGGCATGTCCTGTTTCGCGAAGACTGGAGCGCTGTGGACGACGGTTCGCCGGCGTGTCTTGCTGTTCGACAGCCACTGGCATGGAAGCACTCCACCTTCGTCGGCAGGAACTCGTGGCGGTTGGTCCACCATCGGCCTGCTTCTTCCCCTGACGCCGACTATGCCGCCGGCGTTGGCCCATCCTATGGGCCAGCTGGCCCAGTTGCATGTGCCAGCGCTAAAGTAACTGGAGCTGCTGCGAACGGCTCCGGTCACGAAACATGGATGATGGATCAGGCAGCGGCGGGCCTGCGGCCGGCTGCGGTCGCGAGTTCGCGGATGCCCGGCTCGATGTGCTGCAGCGCGATCGAGGAAATGCCCAACCGCATGAAACGCGAAGGCTTTTCGGTGCGGTCGAAGAACCGGTCACCAGGCTCGATGATGACGCTGCGCGAGGCAGCCGCCTCGGCCAAACTGCGCGAATCGGTACCGCGCGGCCCTTCGAGCCAGAGCGACGTGCCGCCTGCCGAATCGGTCGAGCGCCATTCCGGCAGGAAGGCGGAAATCGCATGGACCAGACGCTTGCGCCGTTCGTCGAAGGCCGACGACAGCCGCCGCACAAGCGCCTCGTGATGGCCGAGCGACAGGAAGAGCGCTACGGCGCGCTGGTTGTTGGCCGGCGGATGGCGCAGCATGAAGCGGCGCAGCGCCCTGAGTTCTGAGATCAGGCCAGCCGAAGCGACGATGTAGCCGAGCCGCAGGCCCGGAGCCAGCGTCTTCGACATCGAGCCGACATAGACGACGCGGCCGGAACGATCGAGGCTCTTCAACGCCTGCTGCGGTGCTTCGTCGAGAAGCTGGCTGTCATAGCCGTCCTCGATGATGATCTGGTTGTAGCGATTGGCCCGCGCCAGAAGATCCTGCCGCCGTTCCGCCGACAGCGGCACCATGGTCGGGCAATGGTGGCTGGGCGTGACGAAGACGAAACCGGAATCATTGGGAATAGAAGCGGTTACGATGCCTGACTGGTCGACCGGCACCGGCTCTATCTCGGCGCCCGCAAGACGGAAGATCGAGCGGGCGTCGGGGTAGCCGGGGTCCTCCATCGCCACCTTGGAGCCCTTGGACATCAGCAGCGTCGCCAGCATGTAGAGCGCGTTCTGGGCGCCCAGCGTGACGATGATCTCGTCCGGGTTGGCGAAAATGCCGCGCCTAGGCAGCAGGCGCGCCTGGATCTGCTCGATCAGCAGCGGATCGTCGCGGTCGACCATGTCGGACGCCCAGTTGCGGATTTCGAGCACGGCAAGCGCCATGCGGTTGCACTCGCGCCACTCGGCGGTCGGGAACAGCGCCGGATCGAACTGGCCGTAGACGAAGGGGTAGGATGACTTGATCCAGTTCTCGTGCTTGGCCGGCGGCGGCATGTCGCTGGCGGCGATCTTGCGGCGTGCCTTCCAGTCGATCTCGTTGGCCTGGTCGGGTGCCTTCTGGTGCGGCTTGGCCGGCGTCGCCAGCACATCGGGATTGACGAAATGGCCACGCCGCTCGCGGGCCACCAGGAAGCCCTGGTCGACGAGCTGCTGGAACGCCAGCACCACGGTTCCGCGCGCCACACCGAGTTTTTCGGCCAGGATCCGGCAGGAAGGAAGCGGCATCGAAGCGGCGATCTGGCGGTCGAGAATGGCGGCTACGATGGCTTGGCGGATCTGTGCTTGCAGGGTCTGGCCCGATTCCGCCGAAATCCGGAACAGGCCGGACCATATGGCCGTGTCGTTACGCTGTGGCATGGGAGATGTTCCTCGATGGCCAGCCTTTTTCGCTTGGCTGGACCAGCCGAAGGTAACCGTGGCACAAGGGGTTGCGCCAATCAATTTTTCTGATCGTTGGGATTTATGCCAGTGATCCTTCACGCCATTTTGATGCCGCGCTGCGGCATCCAGGGTGACGCGGCGCGTCATCCCGGCGATGACTCCGTGCGTCAAGCTGCGCATTGAAACGGGTGGAATTAGGCTCGATAGATTGTCGCGACGACACGCGCCGGAAACATCCGGTCCGTAATGATGGCTCTAGGTCTCGGAGTTTGGCAGTGGATCAATCGTCCTTTCAAAAACAGCTCGCCGCGTTGCGCGATCATCGCGCGGCGGCGCCCGCCAGCATGCGCCAGGCTTTCGCCGCCGACCCCAAGCGGTTCGTGACATTCTCCGCCACAGACGGCGACCTTCTGCTCGACTGGTCGAAATGCGCGGTCGATTCGCTCACCATGGATATGCTGGAGAAGCTCACCGAGGCGGCCGATCTCGAAGGCCGTCGCGCCGCCATGTTCGCCGGCAAGAAGATCAACGTCACCGAGGACCGCGCCGTGCTGCACACGGCACTGCGCAACCTGACCGGCAAGGGCGTCACCGTCGACGGCCAGGACGTCAAGGCGGATGTCATCGCCGTGCTCGACGCCATGGGCGCCTTTGCCGATGCCGTGCGTTCGGGCAAGGCGGCCGGCGCCACCGGCAAGAAGATCACCGACATCGTCAACATCGGCATCGGCGGCTCCGATCTCGGCCCGGCCATGGCGACGCTGGCGCTGGCGCCCTATCATGACGGGCCGCGCGCGCATTACGTCTCCAACATCGATGGCGCCCATATCCACGACACGCTGAAGGGCCTGTCCGCCGAAACCACGCTTTTCATCGTCGCCTCCAAGACCTTCACCACCGTCGAGACGATGACCAACGCGCAGACGGCGCGCGACTGGGTGCGGAAGGCGCTCGGCAAGGAAGCGGTCGGCAAGCATTTCGCCGCCGTCTCGACCGCGCTCGACCTGGTGGCCAAGTTCGGCATCGCGCCGGATCGCGTCTTCGGCTTCTGGGATTGGGTCGGCGGCCGCTATTCGCTCTGGGGGGCGATCGGCCTGCCGGTGATGATCGCTGTCGGGCCGAGGAATTTCCGCGCCTTCCTCGATGGCGCGCACGAGATGGACGAGCATTTCCGCACCGCACCCGTGCAGGAGAACCTGCCGGCGCTGCTGGGGCTGGTCGGCTGGTGGCATCGGGTGATCTGCGGATACCCGGCGCGCGCCGTCATCCCTTATGACCAGCGCCTGTCCAGGCTGCCGGCCTATCTGCAGCAGCTCGACATGGAATCGAACGGCAAGAGCGTCACCCTCGAAGGCACGGCGGCGCCGACGCCGACCGGACCACTGGTCTGGGGCGAACCCGGCACCAACGGCCAGCATGCCTTCTTCCAGCTGCTGCACCAGGGCACCGATTTCATCCCGGTCGAGTTCCTCGCCGCGGCCGTCGGCCACGAGCCCGATCTCAAGCATCAGCACGATCTGCTGCTCGCCAACTGCCTGGCGCAGTCGGAAGCGCTCATGAAGGGCCGCACGCTGGAGGAGGCCCGCGCCCAGATGCTGGCCAAGGGCATGAAGCCGGCCGAGGTCGACAAAATCGCCCCGCACCGCGTCTTCTCCGGCAACCGGTCCTCGGTGACCATCCTCTACCGCAAACTCGACCCGCGCACCTTCGGCCGGCTGATCGCGCTCTACGAGCACCGTGTCTTCGTCGAGGGCACGCTCTTCAACATCAACTCTTTCGACCAGTGGGGCGTCGAACTCGGCAAGGAACTGGCCACCGGCCTCTTGCCTGTCGTGGAGGGCAAGGAAAGTGCCGCGAAGCGGGATGCATCGACCGCTGGCCTTGTGGGATTCATCCACCATTTGCGTGGATCGGAGTGAAAAGCTTGGCAGATATCAAGGGAATATTGTTCGACAAGGATGGAACGCTTGTCGACTTCAACGCGACCTGGCTTGGCGTCGCAGATTTCATGGCCATGGATGCGTCTGAAGGCGATCGCTGGAAAGCCGACAGGCTGCTGGCGGCTGCCGGCTTCGATTTCGCCAACAGGCGATTCAAGCCGGACTCCATCTTTGCGTCCGGCACCAATCTCGATGTCGTCGAATTGTGGTTCCCGCGCCTGTCCAATGAGGACCAGATGCTTGCGGTTGCCCGTTTCAACGAGATCACCTCGGTGCAGGGGTCGGCAATGGCGGTGGCGTTGCCGGGCATCGTCGACACGCTGACGGCATTGCACAGAAAATCCTACCGGCTTGGCGTCGCCACCAACGATTCGACCAGCGGCGCGGAAAAGACGCTGGTCACGCTCGGCGTCGCCCAGCTGTTCGACGCTGCCTATGGCTACGACGCGGTCGCCAATCCGAAACCGGCGCCCGACACCATCCTGGCCTTCAGCGATCTCACCGGGCTGAAGCCGGCGGAGATCGCCATGGTCGGCGACAACCGCCATGATCTCGAAATGGCGCGGGCCGGCGGCTGCGGGCTGGCGGTCGGCGTGCTCTCCGGCACCGGCACCCGCGAATCGCTGGCCGGGATTGCCGACGTTGTTCTTGATTCGGTTACCGATCTGCCGGACTTCCTCTCGGCACGGGTCAAGGAGACGATCTGACCTGGCTAGGCTTGGCAAATCAACTTGGGCTTTCCCGCCAACGGCTGAGATTGGGTGGGAAGCGGGCTGGCGGTTTTTGGGTCGGAGGTCTGTCTTCCCCCAATATTCGAGCGCTTCCCATCCCATTCGCATCACTTCAAGGCTTCAGGCCAGTTGAACAAGGATATCGTCGACGACACTCGGGACGGTGCCGGCCGTGTCGATATTGATCCCGCCGGGGAGGTATTCGCGGGTCCCATGGTAGCGGAGTACCAACGCACGCTCGTCTGGCTCGAAGCCCGGCTCATTTGGCCGTCCATCCAGACGTCGGTTCAGCGTCTCGACATCTATTTCGAGCACGAAAATCTTGTCGAATAGGTGCAGGAACTTATGGAAGTTACGGGAGCCGCCGCAGAAGAAGGTGACTGGGTGGGTGGTGTCGGCGACCAAGGATTGGACCTTGTCGACGGGCCAAATCCAGTGCGCGTAACTCCAGGCGATGCGGTCCGCGACGCCTTCAGGTGGTCCGGCCAGTGCCTGGCCCGTCTCGGGGTCGCCGACATAGGCCAAGACCCGGTCACCATGGATGACGTGGTAGCCGCGCCGTTCCAGCTCGGTAGCGACAGACGTTTTTCCAGTGCCGGATCCGCCTTCGATCAGATAGTTCCTGATGCCCATGGGCGCCGTTTACCACGGCTTTCAATTCGGTGAGAAGAGACACTACTGCGGACGCTTCACCAACGAATTCACCTAATCAAAGGCAGCTTTCGGGACTTTGCGGATTAGCGGTGAAGGTCCGAAATGGAGTCGAACTCGGTCATTCCGAGTGACTGGGTTTTGATCTCAGCGACAGCGGTCATCCGCTTCAAAGGAAAACACACCGCTCGGTTTAGTCGCGACACCCTTCGCGTCGCCGAAATCCGGCACCTGGTACTCGGCGAGCAATCGCAGCCGTGACAGCGGCAGATCGGTGCGACGGGGATCGCCGACCAGAACCTCGATGCCGGCGGCCAGGCAGCGGTCGAGGAATGGGGTAACGCGTAAGGCAACCTCATGGCCGTAAAAAACATCGCCTGCGAGCACAATGTCGACGGCCGGTGGCGGGCCAGTGGTGATATCCTTGTCGACAACGGTGATCGCGACGCCGTTGGCGGCGGCATTGAGGCCGATCGCTGCAACGCCGTTACGGTCTATCTCGGCCGCAAGCACCGCGCGGGCGCCGGCCTTGGTGGCGGCGATACCGACGAGGCCTGAACCGGCGCCGAGGTCGAGCACGCGCCGCCCGGCTACCGTCTGCGGTCGGTCGAGTATGAAGCGGGCAAGCACCGCGCCGCCGGCCCACGCATAGGCCCAGTAGGGCGGCTGCGCTTCGGGCCCGTCCTCGTCGGCCTCGATGTTGTCTTCCGGCTCGAGCCACTCGGCCAGCCGCCTGAGACCACTTGCTGGATGCGCCGTGTAGAGCAGGATTTGGGGAAGTCCCGGAACAGGCACAAGGCGCATATTCGCTTTGATGAACGTGGCCGCGTCGGGACGTCGGCCATCGTCCGCGAACCCGCCATTGCCAGGGCCATCCTTCAAATCGCGTCTATTCCCGCAGCGCTCGGCGCAGGATCTTGCCGACCGCCGTCTTCGGCAGTTCGGTCCTGAACTCGATGTATCTGGGCCGCTTGTAGCCGGTCAGGTTCTCGCGGCAAAAGGCGGTGAGCGCCTCTGCGGTGAGAGCGGGATCCTTTCTGACCACGAACAGTTTCGGCACCTCGCCGGAATGCTCGTCCGGTACGCCGATCGCCGCCACTTCGAGCACGCCCGGATGCATCGCCACGACTTCCTCGAGTTCGTTCGGATAGACGTTGAAGCCCGAGACCAGGATCATGTCCTTCTTGCGGTCGACGATCTTGGTGTAGCCGCGCTCGTCCATGAAGCCCATGTCGCCGGATTTGAAGTAACCGTCCTTGGTCATCACCTTGGCGGTCTCATCCGGTCGGTTCCAGTAGCCCGCCATCACTTGCGGTCCTCGGATGCAGATTTCGCCGACCTCGCCGAGCGGCAGGTTGTTGCCGTCATCGTCGCGGATGGCGATTTCGGTCGAGGGCAGCGGCAGGCCGATCGTGCCGGTGAAGTCGCCGGCAGTGAACTTGTTGGCGGTGGCCACCGGCGAGGTTTCCGAAAGGCCGTAGCCTTCGGTGACCGGACAACCGGTCAGCGCTCTCCAGCGTTCGGCGACGCCCTTCTGCACCGCCATGCCGCCGCCCAGCGTCAACACCAGCGGCTTGAAGTCGAGCTTGCGGAAATCCTCATTGTTGAGCAGCGCGTTGAATAGTGTGTTGAGGCCCGGAAAGATGTGTACCGGATATTTCTGCAGTTCCTTGACGAAGCCGGGAATGTCGCGCGGGTTGGGAATGAGCACATTGCGGGCGCCCTGCTGCATGCCCATCAGTGCGTTCACCGTCAGCGCGAAGATATGATAGAGCGGCAGCGCGCAGATGAAGTTGGGATGCGCCGGTTTCGGCTTGATCGTATAGGCGTCTTCCATCCACTGCGCGTTCTGCGCGACATTGGCGAGCACGTTGCTGTGCAGCAGCGTGGCACCTTTCGACACGCCCGTGGTGCCTCCCGTATATTGCAGGAAGGCGACATCGTCGGCTGCCACCTTGGCTGGCTTGAAGCCCATGCCGGCGCCGGCCTTCATTGCGGCATTGAACTGGACATGGCCGGGCAGCGACCATGCCGGCACCATCTTCTTCACGCGGCGCACGACGAAATTGACGATAGTGCCTTTCAGGCCGCCGAGCATGTCGCCCATCGCGGCGACCACGACATGCTTGACCGCCGTCCTGGCGATCACCGCCTGCAAGGTGTTGGCAAAGTTTTCCAGGATGACGATGGCTTGCGCGCCGGAGTCCTTGAGCTGATGTTCGAGCTCGCGCGGCGTGTAGAGCGGGTTGATGTTCACCACGACGTAACCGGCCCGCAAGACGGCTATCATCGCCACCGGATACTGCAGCACGTTCGGCATCATCAGCGCGACGCGCGCGCCCTTCTGCAAGCCTTTCGATTGCAGGTAGGCGCCGAAGGCCGCCGACAGCCGCTCGACGTCGGTGTAGCTGATGGACTTGTCCATGCAGGTGAAGGCCGGCTGCGCGGAAAATTGCTTGCAGGCGGCAACCAGGAAATCGCCGATCGAGCTGTAGGGCAGGGCGCCGATTTCGGCTGGGACGTTCTTGGGATAGCTCTTGAGCCACGGCTTGTCCGGCAGGCCCGCGGCAAGCGCCGTCAGTGTATTCGGCAATCGCTTGGCGACAACCTTGGCAGGCTTCGCTGCCGGCGGGGCCTTGGCCGCTGCAGCCTTCGGCATCGGCTTGGCAGCGGCGGGCTTTGCCGTAGACGCTGTCTTTTCGGCAACAGTCTTGGTCGGGGCTTTGGCCGCGGGCTTTGTGCTTGCCTTCGCCGGCACGGTGGCTCCCTTCGGTTTGGCCGCCGCGGCTTTGGTGGCGGGCGCTTTCGGCCTGGCCGCGCCGGCTGCCTTGGGAACCGCCTTGGCTGCCGCTTTCACCGGCGCCCTTGTCCTTGATGCTTTTGCCACCCGTTCCTCCCTCGACAATTCTTGTTCGCCCGCGCCGCGCTCGCCCCTGAATTGACAGAGACGTCCTCCGCTGCTGCCGCTATGCCACCTATGTATTGCCTCCATTGGTGACCGTGCAAGTCTTGCCCCTGCGGCAAGGCGGCGAAAGATTTGCCGTCGAAAAGTCTTCCTGCCGCCGACACTCCCAACCGCTATCCTGCCGTATCCTCGGCCGCACGGAAGCGCGCACGGCATCGATATCGCCGGATCGGCGATCAATAAAAAAATGCGGTCGTTAATAATCCCGTGAATGGAAAAAACTGCTAATTTTTTCTGCTATTTAGCAAAATTGCGGATTTTTTTCCTGCTTCCCGCGGGGTAAGCAAACGGGGTGTTCCAAAGCCGGAAAAACGGTGCTTATATGCGCGCTTCGCGAGCCTGACAGAGGGGCTTGGAATAACATCAGGGAGTGCTCAATGAAGAAGAAACTGACTTTTGTAGCCGCGTTGCTGGCTGCAAGCGTCCTGGGCGGCGTGGCCAACGCGAAAACCTTGGTCTATTGCGCGGAAGCTTCGCCGGAAGGTTTCGACCCGGCGCCGTATACCGCTGGCCAGACGTTCGATGCGTCCTCGCGCACCGTCTTCAACCGCCTTGTCGAATTCGATCACGGCAAGACAACGACCTCGCCGGGCCTGGCCGAAAGCTGGACGATCTCCGACGACGGCAAGGAATATGTCTTCAAGCTGCGCAAGGGCGTCAAGTTCGCCGCAACCGACTATTTCACTCCGACGCGCGACTTCAACGCCGACGACGTGGTGTTCTCGTTCGAACGCCAGGTCGACAAGAACGGCCCCTGGCTCCAGTACATCCCGGGCATCGCCTACCAGTATTACAATGACCAGTTCGGCGACAACATCACCAAGGTCGAGAAGGTCGATGACTTGACGGTGAAGTTCACCCTCAAGGAACCGGCAATCACCTTCATCCCGACGCTGGGCATGGACTTCGCCTCGGTCGTCTCCAAGGAATATGCCGACAAGCTGCAGGCGGACAAGACACCGGAACTGTTCAACCAGAAGCCGATCGGCACCGGCCCGTTCATCTTCGTCGATTACCAGACCGACGCGGCCATTCGCTACAAGGCCAATCCGGACTATTGGGGCGGCAAGCAGAAGATCGACGATCTGGTCTTCGCAATCACCACCGATCCGGCGGTGCGCGCGCAGAAGCTCAAGGCCGGCGAATGCAACATCATGTCATACCCGGCACCGGCCGACATTGCCGGCCTGCAGGCTGAAGCGAGCCTGAAGGTCGACGAGCAGGAAGGCCTCAATGTCGGCGCGCTGATGTACAACACCCAGCAGAAGCCGTTTGACGACGTGCGCGTCCGCAAGGCGCTCAACATGGCCATCAACAAGAAGGCCATCATCGACGCCGTCTTCCAGGGTGCCGGCCAGGTGGCGATCAATCCGATCCCGCCGACCATGTGGTCCTACAACAAGGAAGTGAAGGACGATCCCTACGATCCGGATGCGGCCAAGAAGCTGCTTGAGGAAGCCGGCGTCAAGGACCTCAAGATGAACGTCTGGGCCATGCCGGTGTCGCGCCCGTACATGCCTAATGCCCGTCGTACCGCCGAACTGATCCAGGCGGACTTCGCCAAGGTCGGCGTCACCGTCAACATCGTCAGCTACGATTGGGGTGAATACCTCAAGCGCGCTTCCGCGGTCGATCACGACGGCGCCGTCATCGTCGGCTGGACCGGCGACAATGGCGATCCGGACAACTTCCTCGGCGTGCTCCTGAGCTGCGCTTCCGTCGGTTCGAACAACCGCGCGGAATGGTGCAACAAGGACTTCGATGCGCTCATCAACAAAGCCAAGACCGTTTCGGATCAGGCCGAGCGCACCAAGCTCTATGAACAGGCACAGGTCATCTTCAAGGAACAGGCACCTTGGGCGACGCTCGCTCACTCCAAGGTGTTCATGCCGATGCAGAAGACCGTCACCGGCTTTGCGATGGATCCGCTCGGTATCCATCGCTTCGACGGCGTCGATATCGCCGAATAAGGTTCGCGAAACGGGGGCGGCGCCACAAAGTGCCGTCCCCACTCGCCCGCCATGCTGCGTTATATCCTCGGCAAGCTCGCCCTCATCATTCCGACCTTCATCGGGATAACCATCCTCGCCTTTGGCTTCGTGCGCATCCTGCCCGGTGATCCGGTGCTGGTGCTTGCGGGCGAACGTGGCCTGTCGCCCGAACGCCACACGGCACTAATGCACCAGTTCGGTTTCGACCTGCCGATCTGGCAACAGTACCTGACCTACCTGACCAACATCCTCAGCGGCGATTTCGGCACCTCGTTTTCCACCAAGACGCCGGTGCTCAAGGATTTCCTGGTGCGCTTCCCGGCAACGGTCGAGCTCGCCATCTTCGCCATGATCTTTGCCGTCATCCTGGGTGTCGCCGCCGGCATCTTCGCCGCCATCCGCCGCGGCTCCTGGTTCGATCAGATGACCATGGGCACGGCGCTGGCAGGCTATTCCATGCCGATCTTCTGGTGGGGTCTGCTGCTGATCATCGTGTTCTCCGGCACGCTGCACTGGACACCGGTTTCCGGACGCATCGACCTTCTCTATTTCTTCAAGCCGGTGACCGGCTTCATGACCATCGATTCCCTGATCTCGGGGCAGAAGGGCGCCTTCCGTTCGGCGCTGTCGCACCTCATTCTTCCGACCGTCGTGCTCGGCACCATCCCATTGGCGGTCATCGCCAGGCAGACGCGGTCGGCGATGCTTGAAGTGCTCGGCGAAGACTATGTGCGGACCGCGCGCGCCAAGGGCCTGGCGCCGCGCCGCGTCATCGGGTTGCATGCCTTTCGCAACGCGCTGATCCCGGTCGTCACCACCATCGGCCTGCAGGTCGGAACGCTGTTGACCGGCGCCATCCTGACCGAGAGCATCTTCTCCTGGCCCGGCATCGGCAAATGGATGATCGACGCCATTTCCAAGCGCGATTATTTCACCGTGCAGGGCGGGTTGCTTTTGATCGCGCTGATCGTCATGTCGGTGAACCTCATCGTCGACGTGCTCTACGCCGTCATCAACCCACGCATCCGGGCCAACTGACATGAGCAACGAAGGCCCAGCCACCATCGAAGCCGCGACCGTCGTCAAGCCGCAGGACGCAAGGCTGCAGATGTTCGGCGAGTTCTGGCACTACTTCTCCGTCAACAAGGGCGCGGTGCTCGGGCTCTTCGTCTTCGCGCTGCTGATCCTGATCGCCATCTTCGCGCCGCTGCTGGCGCCGCATTCGCCCGACGATCAGTTCCGCGACTTCTTCCTGACGCCGCCGGCCTGGCAGGAGGGCGGTAACGCGCAGTTCCTGCTCGGCACCGACGCAGTCGGTCGCGATATGCTGTCGCGGCTGATCTACGGCTCGCGCTTCTCGCTCGCGATCGGCTTCGTCGTCGTCACGTCAGCGCTTATCTCGGGCGTTATCCTCGGCCTGCTCGCCGGCTACTGCCGCGGCTGGGTAGACACGCTGATCATGCGCATCATGGATATCATCCTGGCCTTCCCGTCGCTTCTCTTGGCCCTCGTGCTGGTCGCGGTGCTCGGGCCTGGCCTTGTCAACGCCATGATCGCCATCGCTTTCGTGCTGCAGCCGCATTTCGCCCGGCTCACCCGCGCCGCCGTAATGGCCGAGAAGACCCGCGAATATGTGATCTCGGCCAAGGTCGCCGGCGCCAGCCATCTGAGGCTGATGCTGGTCACCATCCTGCCAAACTGCATCGCGCCGCTGATCGTGCAGGCGACGCTGTCCTTCTCCAACGCCATTCTCGAGGCAGCCGCCCTTGGCTTCCTTGGCATGGGCGCGCAGCCGCCGACGCCGGAATGGGGCACCATGCTGGCCGAAGCGCGCGAGTTCATCCTGCGCGCCTGGTGGGTGGTGACCTTCCCCGGTCTTGCCATCCTGATCACCGTCTTCGCCATCAACCTGATCGGCGACGGCCTGCGCGACGCGCTCGACCCCAAGCTGAAGAGGTCGTGAGCATGCCACTGCTCGAGATCAAGAACCTCACCGTTTCCTTCGACACCGCGGCCGGACCGTTCATGGCCGTGCAAGGCATCGACCTGTCGATCGAGCCGCGCGAGGTGCTGGCGATCGTCGGCGAGTCCGGCTCCGGCAAATCGGTGGCGATGCTGGCGGTGATGGGGCTGTTGCCCAACACGGCGACGGTCAAGGCCGACCGCATGGCCTTCGACGGCGTCGATCTCCTGAAGCTTAGCCCGTCCGAACGCCGCAAGATCGTCGGCAAGGACATCTCGATGATCTTTCAGGAGCCGATCGCCAGCCTCAACCCGTGCTTCACGGTTGGCTTCCAGATCGAGGAGGTGCTGCGCTTCCACATGGGCATGGATCGCGCCCAGCGCCGGGCGCGGGCCATCGAACTGATGAAGCTGGTCGGCATCGCCGATCCGGAAGAACGGCTGAGCTCGTTTCCGCACCAGATGTCCGGCGGCCAGTGCCAACGCGTCATGATCGCCATCGCCATTGCCTGCAATCCGAAACTGCTGATCGCCGACGAGCCAACCACGGCCCTTGATGTCACCATCCAGAAGCAGATCCTCGATCTCTTGGTTTCGCTGCAGGCCAAATACGGCATGGGCCTGATCATGATCACCCACAATATGGGCGTGGTTGCCGAAACCGCAGACCGCGTCATTGTCCAGTACAAGGGCCGCAAGATGGAAGAGGCCGACGTGCTGTCGCTGTTTGAATCGCCAAAGAGCAACTACACGCGCGCGCTTTTGTCGGCGCTGCCGGAAAATGCTGTCGGCGACCGGTTGCCGACCGTGTCCGACATGCTGTTCGAGCCGGCCCCCTCTGCAGCGGGAGCCACCTCATGAGCATCACCGTTCTCGAAGGCAAGAACATCGTGCGCGACTACCACATCGGTGGTGGCTTGTTCACCGGGCCGCGCACGGTGCATGCGGTCAAGGGCGTCTCCTTCAAGGTGGACAAGGGCAAGACGCTGGCCATCGTCGGCGAAAGCGGCTGCGGCAAGTCCACGCTTGCCCGCATCATCACCCTCATAGATCCGGCGACTTCGGGCGACCTGTTCATCGACGGCAACAAGGTCGACATCGCCAGGAACGCATTGACGAAGGAGATGCGCCGCAAGGTGCAGATCGTTTTCCAGAATCCGTACGGATCGCTCAATCCGCGCCAGAAGATCGGCGACGTGCTGGGCGAGCCGCTTTTGATCAACACCGACAAGCCGGCGGCCGAGCGGCGCGACCTGGCGATGAAGATGCTGAAGAAGGTTGGGCTCGGCCACGAGCACTACAACCGCTATCCGCACATGTTCTCGGGCGGCCAGCGCCAGCGCATCGCCATCGCCCGCGCGCTGATGCTGAACCCAAGCCTGCTGGTGCTGGACGAGCCGGTCTCCGCGCTCGACCTTTCAGTGCAGGCGCAGGTGCTCAACCTGCTCGCCGACCTGCAGGACGAGTTCCAGCTGACCTACGTCTTCATCAGCCACGATCTGTCCGTGGTGCGTTACATCGCCGACGACGTGATGGTAATGTATTTCGGCGAAGCCGTCGAATACGGCTCGCGCGACGAGGTCTTTGCCGACCCCAGACACAGCTATACGAAGACGCTGTTCGCCGCGACCCCGCGCGCCGACGTCGCCTCAATCAAGGCAAGACTGGCGAAGAAGAAGGCGGCTTAGCGTCTCTTCGTCATGCTAGGGTCTGCGGGACACCTCGCTCCTTGCTTCGCCCAGGGATGACGACGCTGGAGTAGCCGCCGCAGGATTTTTGGTGGTTGATGCGCTTGGTTAGGAACCGGGCATGCAGGGCGTCCCAATGGGTCGCTTCGCCGGGGTAGAGCATGGCAGTCGGGTGGACGCTCTTGCCGACATGGGCGACCGACTGAGCTTCGGAATTGAACACGTTGGTCGAGGTCCGCCCGGCGCGCTCACGCATCACCACAACAACCCGCCGCTTGCCGGTCTGATGCATGGCAAGGCGACGGTCAATGCGGTCGGTTTTATTGTTGGCGGGGCGGATATGGCCGCCGAAATAGGCGCCGTCCACTTCCACATGACCCGAGAGCGGATCACCATGGTTCTGTTCCATGGCGATGGCTTCACGAGGTTTGTGGCTCAGAACGAAGGTGGTTTTGTATTGAACGTCAAGGTCGCGGCTCAATTTGCAACGCGGCATGGCGGCCCTTCGCCTTGCGCACGGCGCTGGAATCGCGTGGCATTCAATTCACAGAAAATGGCATAACCGGGCCACCTTGAAGGGCAGCCCGGTTTGACGAATCCATCAGAGTCTGGTACAGAATTTGGTGGACCGACGGGGAGTTGGACCCCGCGCCCCATGGTGCAAACCCAGGAACGGAAACCACTTCCCGGCCCAGCCAGGCAGCTCAGGCGCTGGAACGCCCAAGCCGCCCAAAAGGGTCAACTCATGTTGTCATGTTCCACCTCCCGGTCGGGCTCACCGCCTTGCGCACTGGGTTGAGACAAGCCCGCTGACTGTTCCCCCGAGGAAACGTGGTCAGCGGGTTTTTCGTTTTCGGATGGTTCGCCACCCGAAGATTTCAGTGTCCAACCGGCTCGGCCATGGGAGACAAACTCAGGCTGGTGGTAGAGCATCGCGGACAAATTGTTGACCGGGAAATGCCCTGCCAACCTGATGCCGCGTTCAGTCAGTTTCTCATAGATAGCCGACGTCCTCAGGGGCGATTGCACCAGGGACAGGATTTCGCGGGATGCATCGAGCGCCGCCTGCCTCATCGGGTCTGCCTGCCGGCCGCGCGGCTTCCGGATTGCGTCGGCGACGCCGGCAAAACGAGGCGTCTGTTCAGGTGCCGTTGCGGGTGCCTCGCCATTATAGATGGCGAGGACGCGCCGCAGTTCGTGCAGCTTCACGAGCCGGGGGTCAGGGCTCGCTTTCAGCGAAGCCTCAAGACCGTAGATCTCGTCTTGGAGAGCCTTCTTGAAGTCCATAGCAATGGGCGCCTTCGTTTTCGATGACGCCCATATGCCAAAGATTCACCGAGTCTACAAGCCACCCATCCATTAAAATATCGCGTGGGTGGGTTATTTTTGTGGAGGGAAACTCCAGATTTTGCTTGACTCGTGATTCGTGGGTGGCGGAACGGAGCCGGAACCGAATCGAACCTTTCCCATCCATCCTACGTTTAGGTGTGACTGCTGCCTAATACCGCAATTTGGCGATGATGGCGCGCAGCGCTTCGCCGAAGCGGTGGACCTCCTCGACCGTGTTGTAGTGGACCAGCGAGGCGCGGATGGCGCCGCTGTCCATCGACAGGTTGAGGCGCTTCATCAGTCGTGGCGCGTACATGTGGCCGTCGCGGATGCCGATCTGCAGTTCGGCCATTTCCTCGACGATCCGCTGCGGCGACAGCTTGCCGATGTTAAAGCAGAAGGTCGGTACGCGTTCGGTGATGCGGGCCTCGTCAGCAACGCCGTAGATGGTCGCGCCGCAACCTTTCAGCACCGCAAGCATCTCGCGCGCCAGCACCAGCTCGTAGTCGCGGATGGCGCCCATGCCGGCGACGATGTTTTCACGCCGCGAGCGGTTGTTGGAGGGCGCAAGATTGCGGCCGATCAGTTCCAGATACTGCACGGCTGCATCCATGCCGGAGACGTTCTCGTAGATGAAGGTTCCGGCCTCGACCTTGTAGGGCGGCTCGTCGGGAATGAAGTCCTCGCGGAAGGTCGGCAGCCGCTTCAGCGTTTCGAAACGGCCCCACAAGAAGCCCATATGCGGCGAGAAATTCTTGTAGCCGGAGCAGACGAGATAATCGCAATCCCAGGCCTGCACGTCGATCAGCCCGTGCGGCCCGTAATGCACGCAATCGAGGAACACTTCGGCGCCGGCCGCGTGCGCGATCTCAGCCACCGAGGCGACGTCGACGATCGAGCCGATCGAGTGCGCGGTGACCGTGCAGGCGACGAGGCGGGTGCGATCCGAAACCAGCGGACGCAGATCGTCGACATGCAGATTGCCATCCTCGCGCATCCGCCACCATTTGAATTTCGCACCGGCGGATTCCAGCGCCAGCCATGTCGCGATGTTGGCGTCGTGGTCCATGTCGGTGATGACGATCTCGTCACGCTCCCCGAGCATCTGGCCGATGCCGAGGCTGACCAGGCGGATGAACGAAGTGGCGTTCATGCCGAAGCAGATTTCCGCCGGGCTGTAAGCGTTGATCAGCAGCGCGACGCTTGTCCGCGCATCGGCGACCGACTGGTCGACAGTGACGCTGCGGCCATAGCGGCCGCCACGCTGCACATTGTGCGAAACCAGATGGTTGGTCACTGCGTCGAGCACGCTCTGCGGGATCTGCGCGCCGGCGGCATTGTCCAAGAAAATGAAATCGCCGGCCTGCTGCAAGGCGGGGAACATGGCGCGGATGGTGTCGACGGGGAACGCGGTGACGTTCGCATTGTCGGTTTGATGTCTGTTCACGGGGGTAGGCTCCTGCAAAGGACTTGGGCGGGGGGTGAGGTCAGCGCTTCTTTTCGGTCTTGAAGCGCTCTTCAAGCAGGCTGACGAGGCGCACCATCGGCCAGAGAAAGATGAGATAGACAAGCGCCGCACCGATCAGCGGCGAGGGGTTGGCGTAGAGCGACTGCGCGTTGGTCGCTTCCTTCAACAGTTCCGGCAGCGCCACGGTGGAGGCGAGCGAGGTGTCCTTGAACATCGAGACGCAGTTGCTGGTCATCGGCGGGATGACAACGCGGATCGCCTGCGGCAGCACCACCTTGCGCAGTGTCAGCAGGAACGGCAGGCCAAGTGCCTGTGATGCCTCGAACTGGCCGCGTGGAATGCTTTCGATGCCGGAGCGGAACACCTCGGCCGAATAGGCCGACATGATGAAGGCGAACGCCGTCACCGCCGACGCCCAGGACGACAGACGGATGCCGAGGAACGGCAGCGCGTAGTAGATCAGGATCAGCACGACCAGCACCGGCAGGGCGCGGAAGATGTCGGTGTAGCCGACCGCGAGCCAGCGCAGCGGCTTCGGCGCATAGAGTCGCACCAGGCTGATCACCAGGCCGATGGGGATGCCGATGCCGATGCTCAAGATGCCGAGCAGCAGCGTGTTCAGGAAGCCGCGCAGCAGCGCCGGCAGGCTGGACATGATGACATCGGGGTTGAAGAAGGTGTCGAGCAGCGACATGGGAGCGTTCCCGAACCCCAGAGCAAAGAATGCTCACGTTAAAATCGATTGACCTCACCGACGGCGAGGTGCTTGCGGCGGAAGCCGGCGCTGGAGCATGAAATGAATCGTGCCGACTTGGAAAGCCGGCACGATTTCAATGCATTACCACTCAGGCCTTCGGCAGCGGCATTTCCTTCATGGTCGAAGAGTCGGCGGGCGCGTCGCTGCCGAACCACTTTTTGTGGATAGCGGCCAGCGTGCCGTCCTTCTTCATCGCGCTCAGCGCGTCGTTCAGCTTGCCGAGCAGCGGATGGTCCTTGGTCATCATCAGGCCGTATTGTTCGCCGGTCTTGATGCGCTCCTTGACGACCAGGTCCTTCATCTTGGTGAAGGAGTATTCCATGCCTGGAATGTCGCTGACGGCGGCATCGACGCGTCCGGCGCTGAGGTCGAGCAGCAGGTTCTGCTGCGTGTCGTAACCCTTCACGTCGCTGAAGCCGTCGGCTTCCTGATGCGCTTTGACCCAGGTCTCGCCGGTCGAGCCGGACAGCACGCCGACGATCTTGCCCTTGAGGTCGGCTTCGGCCTTGATCGCGCTGTCGGTCTTGGTGGCGATGCCCATGTCTGAATCATAATAGGGCTGGGTGAACGACTGCGACTTCAGCCGCTCCGCCGTGATGGTGATCGACGAAATGGCGACATCGATGCGCTTCGACGTGGTGGCGGCAAACAGCGCCTGGAAGCCGAGATCGGCGATGTCGGTGGTCATGCCGACGCGCTTGGCTGCCTCGTTGACGATGTCGACTTCAAAGCCTTCGAAGGTACCGCTCTCGTTCTTGTACTCGAACGGCGGATTGGTCGGGTAGGCGCCGACATTCAGCACGTCGGCGGCATAGGCGGTGGCGGGGCCGGCGGCGATGCCGATGGCGGCGGCGAGAAGAAGCAATTTACGGCGAGTGAAGCTCATTTGTGTTCCCTCTGTTGTTGATCGGGCGGGTTGCTCCCGCACGGTTTTTTGCCGCCCCACTTCAGGCAGGGCGTCAATTCATGGTAGCGACCATGCGGTCGAGCGCGGTCGCTATCTCTTTGCGCTCACGGCACACGCACATCCGCAGGAAGGCCGTGGCCGAACTTCCAAAGAGATGCCCGGGCGCCAGCCCGACGCGCGCCGTCTCCAGGATTTTGGCGCAGGCGCGACGTGCGTCGCTTTCACCGTCCATGGCGAAGAAGGCATACATGCCGCCGCGCGGTTTGGTTGGCAAAATGATGCCCGGAATTTCCGCCAGCCTGTCATAGGCTAGGTCAAGGCCGGTTCTGATCCGCTGCCGGATCTCCTCGACAAGCGGCTCGCCCTGGCGAATGGCCGCCGCAGCACCGGCCTGGATGGGGGCTGCCGTGCCGCTGTTGACATATTGGGTCATGGCGCCGAGCTGCTCGGCCACCCCGGACGGATGCGTCAGCCAGCCGATACGCCAGCCGGTCATTGCCCATGCTTTGGAGAAGCTGTTGACCGATAGCACCCGGTCGCCGTCCTCGGCGATCTGCAGGATGGAAGGGGCAACGTTACCGTCGAAATAGAGCCGGCCATAGACCTCGTCGGAGATGATCCAGATGCCGGTGCGCCGGCTGAAATCGAGCAGCGCCTGCATCTCCTCGCGCGATGCGGTCCAGCCGGTCGGGTTGGATGGCGTCGACAGGAAGATCGCCCGCGTGCGTGCGTCGCAGGTCGCAAACAGCCGGTCGAGATCGAGATGCCAGTCGCCCTTGAAGTCGAGCGAAAACGGCCGTGGCTCGCCGCCGATCAGGTGGATGGCGTTGTGGATGTTGGGCCATTGCGGCGCGACATAGACGACGTTGCTGCCAGTATCGACCAGCAGTTCCAGCGCCAGATACAGCGCCTGCATGCCGCCAGGTGTCACCGTGGTGCGCGAGATCGGGATCGACCGGCCGTGCAGGCGTGTCTGGTATTCCGACAACGCCTCATTCAAGGGGCCATGGCCGCGCATATTTGGAACGTAGAAGGTCAGGCCTTCATCGAAGGCGGCCTTGGCAGCGTCGCGGATGAAGGCCGGCGTCACCATATCGCCTTCGCCGTACCACAGCGCGATCACATCGCCGAGTTCACGCGCCCGCACGGCAAGGTTGGCGATGTTTTCTGTGTGCAGATCGCGAATCTGGGCGCGCACGCCGTCGAAGGCATAGCGCGCGCTGGACGATGACTGGGGCAGTATGAACGACAAGGACTGAAACCCCTCCCACCCGGAACACCACGATGAACAGGCCGGCAAGCCCCTCCGGCACGGCAATCGCCATCGATTTTGGAATGCTTATCCAAAGTGCGGCGGTTTTCAAGGCGAAAGTTTTAAGCTTAAAAAGTTTGGCAGGAATGTTGCCCCGACGATACGCCTCTTTGTGCTAGCCGCGCTCGCCTCGTGCCAGTTCGGCCCGCGCGGCGGAAGAACCGGCGGCCGCACCCGCCCCGAGAAACATCGTGTCGCTGGCCAGGATGAAGAAGCTGGCGCCGATAGCTGCCCATTGCCCGACAGGCTGCGGGCTGGCGCAAAAAATGCCGGCGGCCTTGTCGTGCACGATCGTCACGCCGACGATCGTCCGGATCGCCGCATTGAGTTCGTCAGCGCCTTTCGGACCGAGTGCATCGATCGACACCGAAAGATCGCCGGGGCCGACGAAGATCACATCGATGCCGTCGACGGCCGCGATCGCGTCGATGTTGGCCAACCCTTCCGCGGTCTCGACCTGGATCGCGACGACGATCCTGTCGTTGGCGCCGGCCAAATATTCGGGAATGCGATAGCCATAGCCGGCGGCGCGGCCGGGTCCGACGCCGCGCTCGCCTTTGGGCGGATAGCGCGAGGCCTTCACCGCTGCTTCGGCCTGGGCGGCGGTCGAGACGCGCGGCACCAGCACACCTTGCGCGCCACTGTCCAGCGCGGCCTGGATGGCCTCCGGCGCATGGCCGGGAACGCGCACCATGGCCGGCACGCGATGCACATCGGCCGCGCGCACCATGGTCTCGATCATGTCCCGCGAGATCTGGGCATGCTCCCAATCGATGCAAAGGAAATCGAGGCCGGACTGCGCCATCACCTCGACCGCGATTGGATGGGGAATGGCGGCAAAGGAACCGACGAGGTTCGTCTTGCCGATGCATTTCTGGCGGAATTCGCTCATGCCGATCCCCAATTTCGTCCTGCCCAAATCCATATCCGCAAACCATCGCGAGGCGAAGCTATTTCATGCTTGAAATATTTTTGCGGGGCCGTAGCGTGCGATCTTCGCCGGGAGGTCGCGACATGAACAAACCACATCCCTTGCACGGCCCGAACAGGCTGAAGCTTGGTGTTTTTTCAACCAATGCCGATGGCGGGCTTGCCATCACCGATGTTCCGGAACGCTGGACGGCGAGCTGGCAGGACAATCTGACGGCCGCGCAGATCGCTGACCGCGCAGGCCTGGAATTCATGCTGCCGATCGCGCGCTGGCGCGGTTTTGGCGGTCGCAACAAGGTGCGGGAATGGTCGTTCGAGACCTTCACCTGGGCGGCGGCGCTTGCGGTCGCCACCGAACAGATCGGCCTGTTCATGACCGTGCATGTGCCGCTGGTGCATCCGCTCTATGCCGCCAAGGCGCTGGCGACGGTCGACCACATCAGCCAGGGCCGCGCGGGCTTGAACATCGTCTGCGGCTGGAACCCCAAGGAATTCGGCATGTTCGGCACGCCGCTGGTCGAGAAGGGCTACGACCAGGCAGCGGAATGGATCGAGATACTCGAAAAGCTTTATGCGTCGGCTGAGCCGCTCGACTACGAAGGCAACTACTATCGCCTCAAGGAAGCGGTGAGCCGACCGGCCAGTCTGCAAGTTCCGCGACCCGTGACCATGAACGCTGCTTTCGGCGGGCCGGGCCGCGATTTCGCCGCCGCCCGATGCGATTATCTGTTCACGACCTTTTCGGAAATGAGCGATGCCGGCAAGCATGTCGCCGATATCAGCGAGCGGGCCGACAAGGCAGGCCGCGACGTCGGCGTCTACACCGTGGCGCATGTCGTCTGCCGCCCGACGATGGAAGAGGCGCAGGCCTATTACGCGCGCTATGCGGTTGAGATGGCCGACCATGAGGCGGTCGATGCCCACACGGCAGGCAAGAAGGAATTCTCGCAATCGCACGACCCGCATGCCTATGACCGCTACCGGCAGCGTTTCGCCGGCGGCGCCGGCACCTACCCGCTGATTGGAACGCCGGAAACGATCGCCGCCGACATGGCCGCCATTGCCGGGCACGGCTATCAGGGCATCGCGCTGTCCTTCGTCAACTACACGCAGGAACTGCCCTATTTCTGCAACCACGTGCTTCCGATTTTGAGACAGGCAGGCCTGCGCGGGTAGTAGCATTGCTAGGGCGGTTAGCCTGTTGGCAACCAGAATTTGTCAGTCACTTTCGGTGGATCATCGTGAACATTCGGAATTAGCCGAAGCCTTCCCAACGTCGTCATCCCAGGGTCTCCGCCGCGTCGCTTCGCTCCTTGCTCCGCTCGTGGATGACGAAGTGATGAGCGTTTATTCCGGAATGACGGCGGTCGCCTGGATCTCCACTTTGGCGCGGTCCTCGACCAGCGCTATCACCTGCATGGCGGCCATCGCCGGAAAGTGCCGGCCGATCACCTCGCGATAGGCCTCGCCGATGCCCCTGAGATTGGCGAGGTATTCGGCCTTGTCGGTGAAATACCAGGTCATAGAGGTGATGTGCTGCGGTCCGGCACCGGCCTCGGCCAACACCGCCACGATGTTCTCGAGCGTCTGCCGCACCTGGCCGACGAAGTCGTCGGTCTCGAACTGGCATTGGCCGTTCCAGCCGACCTGTCCGCCAACGAAGATGAGCTGGCCGCGTGCCGCGACGCCATTGGCGTAGCCGACAGGTTTTGCCCAGCCTTCCGGCTGCAGAATCGTGTGCATTCAAAACCTCCCGGTATTCCAAAAACCAATTTTCAAAATCGAATGCCCGTCAAATCTCTGCCGTCAGGCCGCGCCCATCACTTGCCGCGCAATCACCACTTTCTGCACGTCGGAGGCACCCTCGTAGATGCGCAGCGCGCGAATCTCGCGATACAGGCTTTCGACGATATGGCCTTTGCGGACACCGTCGCCGCCATGCAGCTGCACGGCCTTGTCGATCACCTCTTGCGCCTTGTCGGTGGCGAACAGCTTGGCCATCGCCGCCTCGCGGGTGACGCGGGGCGCACCCATGTCCTTGGTCCATGCGGCGCGGTAGACCAAAAGGGCTGCCGCATCGATGTCGAGCGCCATGTCGGCGATATGGCCCTGCACCATCTGCAGTTCGCCCATCGGCGCGCCGAACAGTTTGCGCTCGGCTACGCGTTTGATGCTTTCATCCAGCGCGCGGCGGGCAAAGCCAAGCGCCGCCGCCCCGACAGTCGAGCGGAACACGTCGAGCACCGACATGGCGATGCGGAAGCCGTCGCCCGGTCTGCCGATCAGCGCCGAGGCGGGCAGGCGGACCCGGTCGAAAGACAGCCGCGCCAGCGGATGCGGCGCGATCACTTCCAGCCGCTCGGCGATGCCAAGGCCCTTGGTGCTATTAGGCACGAGGAAGGCGGAGAGCCCCTTGGCGCCCGGCGCCTCGCCGGTGCGGGCAAAGACGACATAGAGATCGGCGATGCCGCCATTGGAGATCCAGGTCTTTTCACCGGACAGAACGTAACTGTCGCCGTCGCGGACCGCCGTCATTTCGGTGTTGGCGACATCCGATCCCGAGCGCGGCTCCGACAGGGCGAAGGCGGAAATCGCCTTGCCGGCGCGCGTCTTCGAAAGCCATTGCTGCTGTTGCGGCGTACCGAACAGGCTGAGCGCCCCGGTGCCCAGCCCCTGCATGGCGAAGGCGAAGTCGGCGAGCCCGTCATGGCGCGCGAGCGTCTCGCGCGTAATGCAAAGTGCGCGCACGTCGAGTGGCCCCGGATTGTCGGTGTCGAGCGCTGTCGGCTTCAGCCAGCCGTCCCGGCCAAGCTTGCCCACCAGCTCGCGGCAGGCGGTGTCGACATCATGGTGATCGACCGGCAGGTTTCTTGCACACCACGCCTCCAGTTGGTCGGCCAGCCCGCGATGGTGGTCTTCAAAGAACGGCCAGTTGAGGAAGGAACGGTCAGGCATGTTTGCCTCCGCAGTGCTTGGAGCGTTGCGCTCTACGGCGCCCCCCTCTGTCCTGCCGGACATCTCCCCCTCTAGGGGGGAGATCGGCTGTCATTGCCGCTTTTGCCAATCGCCAGCGCTGCAAGATGGGAGCCGGCGCCCAAGCTGCCAATCTCCCCCCTTGAGGGGGAGATGTCCGGCAGGACAGAGGGGGGCGCTGTCCTACTAACGTCTCCACGAAAGGCACCATCCTCAATCCCCCTCGAACACCGGCTTTTCCTTGGCCACGAACGCCTTGTAGGCGCGCTCGAAGTCGCGGGTCTGCATGCAGATCGCCTGCGCCTGCGCTTCCGCCTCGATCGCTTGGTCGAGACCCATCGACCATTCCTGGTTGAGCTGCGTCTTGGTGATGCCGTGGGCGAAGGTCGGGCCGGAGACGATGCGCGCCGCCATGTCGAGCGCGTCGGCCTCGAGCGCTGCGGCATCGACCAGCCTGTTGTAGAAGCCCCAGCGTTCGCCTTCCGCCGCCGTCATGGTGCGGCCGGTGTAGAGCAGTTCTGCGGCGCGGCCCTGGCCGATGATGCGCGGCAGGATCGCACAAGCGCCCATGTCGCAGCCGGCGAGGCCGACGCGGGTGAACAGGAACGCCGTCTTCGCTTCCGGCGTAGCGATGCGGATGTCGGAACTCATGGCTATGATGGCGCCGGCGCCGACCGCGACGCCATCGACCGCCGCAATGATCGGCTTGCCGCAATTCAGCATCGCCTTGACGAAATCGCCGGTCATGCGGGTGAAGGCAAGAAGCTGCTTCATGTCCATCTTGACCAGCGGCCCGATAATGTCATTGACATCGCCGCCGGAGCAGAAATTGCCGCCATTGGAGAGGAACACCACGGCGTCGACGTCGTCGGCATAGACGAGGTCGCGGAACGTGTCGCGCAGCTCGGCATAGCTGTCGAAGGTCAGTGGGTTCTTGCGCTCCGGCCGGTCGAGCCGGACCCTTGCGATCCTGCCCTCGACCTCCCACAGGAAATGCTTCGGCTTGCGGCCGGCCATCGCGGTCATTCGCGTCCCTCCCAGTTGCTGCGGAACGAAGTCAGCATACCGGTCAGCCGGCGCGCGTCGTCCTCGCTGACCTTGCCCAGCAGTTCGCCGATCCAGCCTTCATGCGCCGCGGCGATGGTGGCAAAGGCCTGCGTGCCTTCCTCGGTCAGCCGCACCATCGAGGTGCGGCGGTCGCCATTGCGGCGCGCGCGTGCCACCAGCCCTTCCGAAACCAGCCGGTCGACAATGCCCGTGACATTGCCGTTGGACACCAGCAGGAAGCGCGACAGGTCGCTCATCAGCATGCCCTCCGGCACCCGATAAAGGGCTGCCATCACGTCGAAGCGCGGCAGCGTCGTGTTGAACTCCTTCTTCAGCCGCTCGCGCAGCTCGGCCTCGATTGTGCGCGAGGCACGCAGCAGCCTGATCCACAGACGCAAGCGGTCCTTGCCGGGTCCCGACGGCGCGGGCAGGGGGCCGGCTACCATGTTTCGCCTCCTGAGATGGAAATCGCCTGTCCGGTGATCGATTGGGCGGCGTCGCCACACAGCCACAGCACAGCGGCGGCGACCTCTCGCGGCTGGATGAAGCGGCCTTGCGGATTGGTCGAGGCCAGGCTCGACCGCGCCTGTTCGACAGAGCGGCCCGTCTTCTCGATGATGCGCTGAATGGATTCCTCAAGCATCTCGGTCTCGACGAAACCTGGGCACACGGCGTTAACGGTGACGCCCGACTTCGCCGTCTCGGCAGCAAGAGCCCGCATCAGGCCGACGACGCCATGCTTGGCGGCGACGTAAGGCGCGACATAGGCGTAGCCTTTCAGCCCTGCCGTGGAGGCGATGAAGACGATCCGCCCCGCCTTGCGCGCGGCCATGCCGGCCAGCGCCGGTTTCACCGTCAGGAAGGCGCCGGTCAGATTGACGTCCAGCGTCCGCTGCCAGTCGGCAAGCGTAGTCTTGTGCGCCGGCGTGCTGCCGGCCATTCCGGCATTGGCCACGACGATGTCGAACGGCCCGCGCACGGCTTCCGCCCTCTCGTAAAGCGACGCCATCGCCGCCTCATTGGTGACGTCGGCGGCGATGCCGGAGATGCGGTCGTTTTCGCCAGCGACCTTGGCAAGCTCCGCTTCCCGGCGGCCGCAGATGGTGACGTCGATGCAGGCATCCGCCAGAGCCAGCGCGATGGCTCGGCCAACGCCGGAGCCGCCGCCGGTGACCAGCGCATGCTTGCCCGCGATCATGCGCCAATCCTCGAAACTTGGCGCCAAGTACCCCCACCCCTAACCCTCCCCACAAGGGCAGGGGAATCGCACATGAGTACAAACGGACTCTTGTGTGGTGTGCGGAAATCGATTCTGAGAGGACCTCTGAATGATCGGAGGCCGTGATGGTGTTTCTGGATGTATTCGGCGAGGTGCCGGACCCACGGGACTTGACCGCGCAGCACTCGTTGCCGGAGATTTTGTTCGTAGCACTTGCGGCGGTGCTTTGCGGGGCGACGCACTGCACGGAGATGGAGCTGTTTGCCAGGAACCGTCTCGATCTGTTGCGGCAGTTCATTCCGCTCGAGCGTGGCGCGCCCAGCCACGACACCTTCAGCCGGGTGCTGGCGGCTCTCGATCCTGTCGCCCTCAACGATGCCTTCATGCGCTTCATGACCGCGTTCGGCGGGCAGGCGCGCATCGATGCGCCGAAAGGGCAGGTCGCCATAGATGGCAAGAGCCTGCGGCGCGCCTACGCCAAGGGCTGCTCGCATATGCCACCGCTGGTGGTGACCGTCTTTGGCTGCGACACCTTCATGAGCCTGGCCCAGACCGTGGCGCAGAAGGGCGGCGAAGTGCAGGCCGCGATCGCGGCGCTCGAATTGTTGTCGCTCAAGGGGCTGACCGTAACGGCCGACGCCTTGCACTGCCATCGCCGCATGACCAAGACCGTGCGCGAGGGCGGCGGCCACTACGTGATCGCCATCAAGGGCAACCAGTCGAAACTGGCCAGCGAGGCCAAGGCCGCCCTCGACAAGGCGGCGGCCAGCAAAGCAACGAAGTTCCATCAGACCGAAGAGGATGCGCATGGCCGCCACGAGGTGCGGCGTGCCTTCGTCATTCCCTTCGCGCAGACGCCAGGCAGGAATGCCCTCGTCGACCTTTGCGCCATCGGCCGCGTCGAAAGCTGGCGCACCGTCAATGGCAAGACCACGCACAAGGTCCGCTGCTATGCGCTGTCGCGCAAAATGCCGGCAAACGAACTGCTCGCCACAGTACGCCGCCACTGGAGCATCGAGAATGACCTGCACTGGCAACTCGATGTCCTGCTCGGCGAAGATCAAATCAGAGGCCGCAAGAACAACACGGCCGCCAATCATGCCATACTTCGCCGCCTCACGCTCAATGTTCTCAGAGCCGATCCCGAAAAAATCCCGCTCAGCCACAAACGACTCAAAGCACGATGGGCCGACCAAGACCTCCTCCGCCTCTTTACTCATATGCGATAGCCCTGCCCACAAGGGGGAGGGAGAAGGCAGCGGCAGCACCTATCGATCGCAAACTTATGCGGTTTCCGCTGGGTCGAACGCAACATAGTCCCCCTCCCCCTTGTGGGGAGGGGCTAGGGGTGGGGGTACAGCGCCGACGTAGCAAGCGAAAAGCACTCATACTTTCAGCCCCGCCGCATCGCGCTCGGCCAGCCGGTAGAGCTGGTCGCGCCCAGGCAAATAGGGATCCGGCCATTTGACGCCGCGGTCGCCGAGCGTGACCGCGGCATGCAGCGTCCAGTAGGGATCGGCGAGATGCGGCCGTGCCAGCGCCACCAGATCGGCGCGGCCGGCCATCAGGATCGAGTTGACATGATCCGGCTCGTAGATGTTGCCGACCGCCATCGTCGCCATGCCGACCTCGTTGCGGATGCGGTCGGAAAACGGCGTCTGGAACATGCGGCCATAGACCGGCTTTGCCAGTGCCGAAGTCTGGCCGGCCGAGACGTCGCAGATGTCGACGCCAGCTTCATGCAGCAGCCGTGCGATCTCGACCGCGTCGGCAGGCGTCACGCCTTCGATGCCGACCCAGTCATTAGCCGAAATGCGCATCGAGATCGGCTTCTCCGCCGGCCAGGCGGCGCGCACCGCTCGGAAGACTTCAAGGGGATAGCGCATGCGGTTTTCCAGCGAGCCGCCATAGGCATCCGTGCGCCGGTTGGTGACCGGCGTGATGAAGGACGACAGGAGGTAGCCGTGCGCGGCGTGGATCTCGAGCATGTCGAAGCCGCAGCGATCAGCCATCTCGGCGGAGGCCACGAACTCGTCGCGCACCCTGTCCATGTCGGCGCGATCCATTGCCTTCGGCACCTGATTCTGCGGCGACCACGCGACGGCCGAGGCCGCCATGACATGCCAATTGCCGGAGGTCAACGGCACGTCGGTGCCCTCCCAGCCGAGCCGGGTCGAGCCCTTGGCGCCGGAATGGCCGATCTGGGCGCAGATCTTGGCTTCGGTCTCGGTGTGGACGAAATCGACCAGCCTTTTCCAAGCCACTTCATGTTCGGGCGCATAGAACCCGGGACAGCCCGGCGTGATACGGCCTTCCGGGCTGACGCAGGTCATCTCGATATAGATCAGCCCTGCGCCGCCCTTGGCGCGCTCGGCATAGTGGGTGAAATGCCAGTCGGTCGGGCAACCGTCGACAGCCTTGTACTGCGCCATTGGCGAGACGACGATGCGGTTTTGCAGCTTTAGATCGCGCAGCTTGAACGGCGCGAACATCGGCGCGCGGCGTATGCCGCCGGCGCCCGCCTGGCGCTGGAACCATTCCTCCGCACCGCCCAGCCATTCGGCATCGCGCAGCCGCAAATTCTCGTGGCTGATGCGCTGCGAACGGGTCAGCAGCGAATAGTTGAACTGCACCGGATCGAGGCCGAGATAGCGCTCGACCTCCTCGAACCATTCCAGCGAATTGCGCGCCGCCGATTGCAGCTTCAGCACCTCGGTGCGGCGGGCATCCTCATATCTGCGGAACGCGGCCTCAAGGTTCGGCTCGGTTTCGACATATTCGGCCAGCGCTACCGCGCTTTCCAGCGCCAGCTTGGTGCCGGAGCCGATCGAGAAATGCGCCGAAGCCGCCGCATCGCCCATCAACGCCAGATTCTCAAAGGACCAGCGTTCGCACAGCACGCGCGGGAAATTGATCCAGGCCGAACCCCTGATATGGTTGGCATTGGTCATCAGCGCGTGGCCGCCGAGATGCTTGGCGAAGATGCGCTCGCAGACGGCGATCGATTCCTGCTGCGACATCGCGCCGAAGCCGAAGGCAGCCCAGGTCTGTTCGCTGCACTCGACGATGAAGGTCGCTGTCTCGCTGTCGAACTGGTAGGCGTGCGCCCACACCCAGCCATGTTCGGTTTTTTCGAAGATGAAGGTGAAGGCGTCGTCGAATTTCTGGTTGGTGCCGAGCCAGACGAACTTGCATTTGCGGGTGTCGATGTCGGGCTTGAAGATGTCGACGAAAGTGTTGCGCGCCCTGGAGTTCAACCCGTCGGCGGCGACGACCAGATCATGCGTTTCCATGTACGGTCGGGGATCGGCGATATCGGTCTCGAACATGAGCTTGACGCCGAGTTCTCGCGCCCGGCGCTGCAGCAGGATCAGCAGCCGCTTGCGGCCGATGCCGCAGAAACCGTGTCCGGTCGAAACCGTGCGCACGCCGTCATGGATGACGGCGATGTCGTCCCAGTAAGCAAAGTGCTTCTTGATCCAGACGGCGCTGACCGGATCGTTCTTCGACAAATTGTCGAGCGTCTCGGCCGACAGCACGACGCCCCAGCCGAACGTGTCGTCGGCGCGGTTGCGCTCGAACACCGTCACCTCGTGCGCGGCATCCCTGAGCTTCATCGAAATGGCGAAGTAGAGGCCGGCTGGTCCACCGCCGAGAACCGCAACCTTCATGTCTGCGATCTCCTCTTCGCTTGCTGGTTTCAGTATCGCGCCGGCGGCAAATTATTTCAAGCTTAAAGTTTCATATCGAAATGATTGAACGTCGCATCTGTGTGGCGTGCTTGCGGAACATCCGCAAGCACGCATTCCCATCATTTTTCCGGGCTCTTCGGGCTCCACAAAACGGTCTCCGCACCCTTCTCGTAGGCCATGCCCGAGGGGTAGCTGATCGCTTCCAATTGCAGCCCCCAAGGCGCCTGGAAGTAGAGGATGGTCTGGCCGGCGGCCGGCCCTTCCTTGACCGGCAATGGTCCCATCCTTGTCTTGACGCCCTTGGCGTCGAGATAGGCCTTGGCGGCGGCGACATCATCGACATAGAAGGCGATATGGAAGCCGCCAATGTCGCTGTTCTTCGGCGTCAGGTCCTTCTGATCGGGCGCGGTGTATTTGAACAGCTCGATGTTCGATCCGTAGCCGCAGCGCACCATGGTGACCTGCTCGATCACCGCTTTCGGATCGACACCCAGAAGATCCTGCATGAAGGTGCCCTTGTCGTCGGCAAACGGGCCGAACGACATCGCCTTCTTGCAGCCGACCACTTCGGTGAAGAAGTCGATCGCCTGCTTCATGTCGGGAACGGTGATGCCGGTGTGATCATGCCCGCGCATGCCGGGGATCGAGCTGGCAGCGGCGATGCCGGCGCTGCCGAGAATAGCGGCGGCGAGCGTTGCGTTTCGAAGTACCCTCTTCATATTAGTCCTCCTCCATTGGCGGGACTTGGTGCTTGCCTGGCGCACGTCCGAGGCCCGCTTTCCGGCGTGCGTTGTATTCATGTCGAGGCTCTGGCGGCAGAAGGAATGTCCAGCCAGCCGGCGTCGATTTCGGGCAGGGGAATGGCCGCGATGAGGTCGCGCGTGTAGGCCTGCCGAGGATTGTCGAACAAGGCGTCGGTGGCGCTAGCTTCGACGATCACGCCTTCGCGCATCACGATCACCTGCCGGCACAGCCGCCGAATGACCGACAGATCGTGGCTGATGAAAGTGACCGTCAGGCCCATCTCCGCCGCGAGTTTCTCCAGAAGAGTAAGGATCTGCGCCTGCGTCGACACGTCGAGGCCGGAGACGATCTCGTCGGCCAGCACGAATTTCGGCGACAGCGCCAGTGCGCGCGCAATACCGACGCGCTGGCGCTGGCCGCCCGACAGTTCGTGGCGGTAGCGGCTGGCAAAGCTCTGTGGCAGGCCGACGCGCTGTAGCGCCTCGGCGACGCGTGTCTTCAGATTGTCGCCAAGGCCATTCTGCTTCAGGGGTGCTGCGATGATGCTGGCGATGGTGCGGCGCGGGTTGAGCGACGACATCGGGTCCTGGAAGATCATCTGCAGGTCACGGCGCAGTGGCCTGAGTTCCGCTTCCGGCAGATGGGTGATGTCGCGGCCTTCGAAACTGATGCTGCCGGCGCTCGGTTCCAAAAGGCGCACCAGGGCGCGGCCGAGCGTCGACTTGCCGGATCCGGATTCGCCGACGATGCCGGTCACAGACCCCTTGGGCAGGTCGAAATCCAGCCCTTTCAGGATCTGGGCCAGCGGCGCGCGGCCGATCAGCGGCTTGCGCGTCATGTCGGGCAGGGCGACCTTCAGGCCGCGCACGGAAAACAACGGCTCACCCATGGGGTCGCTTCCAAGCCTGATCGGCGGCAGCGATCTCTGAAGCAAGCCCGGCCAGCACCGCCTCGTCCACCGGCTTCAGCGAGGCGTATGGATCGGTGTAGCGCGGCGTCGCCGCCATCAGCGCTCGGGTATAGGGATGCTGGGGGGCGGCGAAGAGGGCAGCCGTTTCGGCCTCCTCCACCACCTTGCCGGCATAGAGCACCGAGACCTTCTGGCTGATCTTGGCGACGACGCCGAGATCGTGGGTGACGAACAGGATTGCCGTGCCGTGCTCGCGCTGCAATTGCGCGATCAGACGCAGTATCTGCTTCTGCACGGTGACGTCGAGCGCCGTCGTCGGCTCGTCGGCGACGATCAGCCGGGGTTCGGCGGCGAAAGCCGCGGCGATCAGCACGCGCTGGCGCATGCCGCCGGAAAGCTCGTGCGGATAGCTTTTCAGCACCCGGTCGGGGTCGCGGATCTGCACCTCGTCCAGCAACTGGCGAACGCGCCGATCAGCTTTGTCGCCACTCCAGCCGAGGATGCGCACCAGCCGGTCCGTCATCTGCGGGCCGATACGCCGCGATGGGTTGAGTGCGGTCAGCGGGTCCTGCGGGATCAGCGCCGTGCGGGCACCGATCAGCGTGCGCCGTGGCTTGGGCTGGAGCTTGCCGAGGTCTTCGCCTTCAAGCAGCATGTCGCCTTCGACGATGCGCACGCTCGGCGGCAGCACGCCAAGCACCGCCTTGCCGATCATCGTCTTGCCGGCGCCGCTCTCGCCGACCAGCGCGCGCACCTCGCCGGGCTGGACGGCAAGCGACACCGAGCGCAGCACGCGCTGGCCGTTCGGCAGCACGGCGCTCAGATCCCTGATGTCGAGACAGGCGCTCATCGCAGCACCGGGTCGAAGCGCGTCTTCAGCGCTTCGCCGAACTGGCTGAACGACAGCACGGTCAGGATCAGCGTGATCAGCGGAAACACCAGCACCCACCAGGCCTGATGGATGGACAGCCGACCCTCGGCGATGATGCCGCCCCATGTCGGATCGTCGGTCGAGATCGACAGATTGACGAAGGACAGGATCGCCTCGACGATGACGGCGATGCCCATTTCCAGCGACAGCAGCGCCACGATCGACGGCACCACATTGGGCAGAACCTCCCGCAGCATGATGCCGATGCGGCCATAGCCGGCGATGCGGGCGTTCTCGACATAGTCCATGCGCGACTGGCCCATGGTCTCGGCGCGGATCACCCGGCAGAAGCGCGTCCAGTCGATGATGGCGATGGCGAGGATGACGGAGCTCAAGCCAGTACCGAGCACTGCGACCAGCAATATGGCGAACAGAACAGGCGGGAATGCCATCCAGACATCGACGATGCGCGAGATGATGCGGTCGGCCCAGCCGCCGAAATAGCCGGCGACCAGACCGAGCGTCGAGCCGACCAGGCACGCGGAAATGGCTGCGGCGAAGGCGACGATGAAAGCGATACGGCCGCCGAAGATCAGCCGGGAGAGCAGATCGCGACCGAGGCTGTCGGTGCCCAGCCAGTAGCCGGGCTCGGCACCATCAATCCAGAATGGCGGCAGCCGCTCCAGCATCAGATCCTGTGCCAGCGGATCTTGCGGCGCCACCAGCGGCGCGAAGATCGCGGCCAGAAGCGCCAACAGCAACCAGCCGCCGGCAAGCCACAAACGCGGCGACACACCTCGCCTTCGAGCACGGCTCTCATCCATGACGCAGCCTCGGATTGAGCAGCGCATACATCATGTCGACGGTGAGGTTGATCAGCACGAACAGCAGCGCGAAGATCAGCACGATGCCCTGGATCAGCGGCAGGTCGCGGTTGATGACGGCATCGATCGCCATATTGCCGAGGCCCTCGTAGGAGAACAGCCGCTCAACGATGACCGTGCCGCCGATGAGGAAGGTGAACTGCACGCCGACCAAAGTGAGCGTCGGCAATGCAGCGTTCTTCAACGCCTCGCGCAGGATGACCTGCGTTTCCGAAAACCCCTTCACCCGCGCCAGCACGACATAGTCGAGGTCGAGCATTTCCTTCAGCGACTGTTTCAGCAGTTGCGAGATGATCGCCGCCAACGGCAGCGCCAGCGCCACCGCCGGCATCAGCATGTGTTTCAGGAGATCCCAGGTGAGGTCGAGGCGCAGCCGAAGCAGGCTCTCGAACAGATAGAACTGAGTAACGAAGGGCAGGTCGAGTTGCGGCGACACCCGGCCGGAAATGTCGAAGATCGGCACCAGTACGCCGAACAACAGGATCAGCACAAGGCCCCACAGGAAGTCAGGAATGGAGAGCGCCGCGCCGCTGGCGATGTCGATGCCGGCCTCGACCGCCGTGCCGCGCTCGCGTGCGCCGATGATCGCCGTCGTGCCGCCGAGTGCCACCGCCATCATGAGCGCGACGATGGCGAGCTCCAGCGTCGCCGGCAGCCGGTTGAAGACGAGGCCGAGTACGTCCTGCCTGAGCGAGATCGAGGTGCCGAAATCGCCCCTTACGACGCCGGACAGCCAGATGAAGAACTGCTGCACGATGGTTTTGTCGAGCCCGTAGAGCGCCCGCAGCCGGTCGATGTCGGCATCCGTTGCGCCGGGCGGCAGCATCATGGCGATCGGATCGCCGGGCGCGACACGGATCACGACGAAGACGACGACGGCGACGCCGAACAGCGTGATCAGCATCGCCAGAAGACGGACCAGGAATCTTTGCAGGAGCATTCTGGCATAGGCCCAATGCGTTTCAGTGACTGATGGAACGAACAGCCCCCTCATCCGGCCGCTTCGCGGCCACCTTCTCCCGGAGGGGAGAAGAGGTCGCAGACGGCTGAGCCAGTCTCTTCTCCCCAGCGGGGAGAAGGTGGCCCGAAGGGCCGGATGAGGGGCCCGCGCAGTTGGAAAGGACACGCCGTCTCGCGACAGCGTCTCCCCGCCGATATCAGGCCGGAGTCATCAGGGCCGGCAGCAGCGCGCCGGACACATGCTGCACCACATTGACGCTCTTGGCATGCACGATCGGCTGCGCATACTGCATCAGCGGCAGCACATAGGCCTGCTCGGCGATGTATTTGTCGACTGCCTTCCAGCCAGCAATGCGCTTGGCTTCGTCCTTCTCGCCCCATAGCGGGTTGATCATGTCGATCAGGTCCTGGCTGTCCCACACCGAATGCGGGCTCGGGCCGTACATGGCAAAGCCGGTCGAGGTGGTCGGGTCACCGATAGCATTGCCCCAGTTGTAGAAGGCGGCCGGCGCCAGCTTGTCGGCGGCGCGCAACTCGTAGTGCTTGGCGATCTCGTAGACCTCGATCGTCGCCTCGATGCCGACCTTGCGCCACATGCCGACGATCGCCTGGATCATCTCATAGTCCTTGGGCTTGAAGCCCTTGGTCGTCTGGATGGTGAACTTGACGGGCTTTTCCGGCGAGTAGCCGGAGGCGGCCAGCAATTCCTTGGCCTTTTCCGGATTGTGCTCGACCTTGATCGACGCATCGTAGGCCGCGTATTCCGGTGTCTCCAGCGTATCGATCGGCTGGCCGTAGCCGCGCAGCAGGCGGTCGACCAGCAGCTTCTTGTCGATCGACATGACGGCTGCCTGGCGGACGTTCTTGTCCAGCATCGCCTCGATGTCGTTGAAGAAGATCATGCCGATGTCGGAGACGTTCTTGCACGAACCGGCCAGGCCGTCCTTGGCGATCAGCCGGTCATACTCCTCATAGGGAATTTCGAGCGTCACCTGAGAGGAGCCGGATTCGATCTCGGCGACGCGGCTTGCCGCATCGGCAACGAACTTGATCGTCACATTCTCGAAGGCCGGCTTGCCGCCCCAATAGTTCGGGTTGGCCTTCAGCCGCAGGAAGGCGTTGCGCTCGAATTTTTCGACCATGTAGGGGCCGGTACCGATCGGCGCCTTCTCGAAGCCCTCGGCGCCGACCTTTTCGTAATAGGCCTTCGGCAGGATGTAGCCGGTCAGAAACGACATCCATTTGAAATAGACCGGGTCGAACTGCACGACGTCGCCGGTGATCTTGTTGCCGTCGATCTTGAAGTTGTCGACGTTCTTCCAGACGAACTGGATCGGGTTGCCGGTCTTTTCGTCACCCGCCCGCTGCAGCGACCAGACCACATCTTCCGCCGTGAAAGGCGAGCCGTCTTGCCAGGTCACGCCTTCGCGCACCGTCATCATGATCTTGGTGCGATCGTCGTTCCAGCCCCATTCGGTGAGCAGGCCGGGGGCGAAGGACAGGTCGGGCTTCTGCGGGATGAACTGGTCGAACACCGACTGGTAGAGCCCCTGGATCGTCGGGTTGACCGCCGAAGGTCCGGTGGTCGGGTCCCAGGACGGCAGGTTGACGTTATAGGCGATGGTCAGTTCGCCGGCAGCCGCCTTGGCGATCTGCGGCAGGCCGACTGCGGCCACCCCGAGTGCCGCGGCACTGTATCCAAGCAATTCGCGTCTGTTGATTGTCATGGTCGTTCCCCTTGTTGGTTTTCTGTTTCTGCGCGCGGCATCGTCAGTTCATTGGTTCAGGCTCCTTGGGCAACCGCGCCTTACCTCCTTCGCCTGTGTGAAATCTTCGGCTCCTACCTCCCGCCAAGCTGTTGCGCGAGCATGTAGCCCGAGGCCGCCCCGGTGCCGGCACCGGGCCATGTCGCGGCACCCGTGAGATGCAGATTGCCGATCGGCGTGTTCCAGCCCGCATATCCGCGCGCCGGGCGGTACAAAAAGTTCTGCGCCAGATGATGGCTGCCGCAGACCTGGTCGCCACCGACGAGGTTCGGATTCTCGCGCTCGAGATCGATGGGCGAGAACACGGCCCGGCCGAGGATCTTGTTTCGCAGGTCGGGCGCGTAGGTCTCGATGATGTCGAGGACACGGTCGGCGTAGACCTCCTTGACCTTATCCCAATGCGCCGGCGCGATCTTGCCGGCGGCATCGCCGGTGATTTCGGCGGGCAGCATGCGCACCTGCACCCACAGCACATGTTTGCCTGCAGGCGCCCGCGATGGGTCGATCGCTGTCGGCTGGCCGACGACCAGCACCGGCTCGTCCGGCAGCATGCCCGCCATCGCCTGCTGGTAGGTGCGCGACATGGCATCGAGCGATGGCGACAGATGCACATAGGCGAACTGCCGAAGCTCCACTCCGGCGCGCCAGTCCGGCAATTCATCGAGTGCCAGATGGATCATCATCGTGCCCGGCGCGTGGCGGAATTTCTGCATCGCCGTGTCGAAGCCGGCGTCGCCTGAACCATCCGGCAGCAGCTTGCCGGTCAGCGCCTTGGGCGCGACGCCGGCGATGACAGCCTTGGTGGCGGTATGCGTCTCACCGGAAGCAAGCCGCACGCCTGTCGCCTTGCCGGCGGAAACCGTGATCTCGGCCACCTCGGCGCCAGTGACGATCTTGCCGCCGGCCGACGTCACCATGCCCGACAATGCGCGGATGATGGTGTCGGCGCCGCCCTTGCCGAGCACCATGCCAAAGCTCTGGTTGGCCATCGATTCCAGATAGGGGAACACGGCACCGCCGGCGATGTCGGGGGCGAAGTCGAGATGCATGCCCCAGGTGGCGAGCGTTGCCCTGATATGAGACGACTCGAAGTTCTCCTCCAGCCAGGCGCGAGGTGAGGACAGCAGCAGGCGCCCGGTATCGAGCGCCCCCGACATGCCCTTCTTGCGCCACAGGTTCCACGCGGTGCCGGCCAGCGCACGGGCGCTCATCGGCGAACCCAGCAGCCGGAACAGATGCTCGGCTTCCGCCGGAAAGGCGGCAACCAGTCCGCGCCATGTCGCGGCATCGGCAGCGGAGAAGGCTGCCATGCGGGCCGTGGTCTTTTCCAGATCGTTGCTGATGCCGAACCAGCGACTGTCCGGAAAGGCGCTGGCGAAACAATCGGCGACCGGCGCGAATTCCAGCCCCTGTGCTTTCAATTCATTTGCATATTTCCGGTGGAAGGCGGAGCCGGCGAACAGGCTCAGATTCATCGCGCCGAAATCGTGGCGGAAGCCGGGAAGGGTGAATTCGCGCGTCTGGACGGCGCCCCCGATTGTTGCGCTGCGCTCGAAAATCCCGATTTTCCAACCTTTGAGCGCCAGATGCGCGGCGCATGCCAAACTGTTGTGGCCCGCCCCGACAAAGATGGCGTCGAACTCGCTCACGCCCCGTTCCCATTTCCTTTATGCTTAAAGATAATTGCAGATGCATATGTTTTCGTCTAGTAGGATATTAAGGGCCGAGACGAGCCTTGATCATCACACGAAAGAGGGAACAGAAAACCATGGACACCCAAAAACTCCTCGGCGAAGTCGCCGGCCAGCTTCTTTCAGGCGCCATCAAGGTGGTAGACCTGACGGCGCCGCTCGGACCCGACACGCCGCTGATCAAGCTGCCGCCGGAACTCGCCGTCGACACGCCCAAGATCGAGATCCACTCGATCTCCCGCTATGACAAGAACGGCCCATGGTGGGCATGGAACTGGCTGAAGCTCGGCGAGCATTCGGGCACGCATTTCGATGCGCCGCAGCACTGGATCTCTGGCAAGGACTATGCCGACGGCGCCACCGACACCATTCCGGCGCAGAATTTCGTCGGCCCGGTCAATGTCATCGACTGTTCGAAGGAAGCCGCCGCCGACCCTGATTTCCTGCTCACCGTCGACCACATCAAGGCGTGGGAAGCCAAGCATGGCGCTATCAATGCCGGCGAATGGGTGGTGATGCGCACCGACTGGTACAAGCGCAACGGCTCGGAAGCCGAGTTCCTCAACGCCAACGAGACCGGCCCGCACACGCCCGGCCCGACCGCCGAAGCCATCCAGTTCCTGATCAGCAAGGACATCAAGGGCTGGGGCAGCGAGACGATCGGCACCGATGCCGGCAAGGCCGGCGGCATGGAGCCGCCATTCCCGGCGCACACGCTGATGCACAAGGCCAACCGCTACGGTCTCGCCAGCCTTTGCAACCTCGACCAGCTGCCGCCGAAGGGCGCCATCCTGATCGCCGCACCGCTGAAGATCGAGCACGGGACCGGCAGCCCGATCCGCGCGCTGGCGCTGGTGTCGAAGCAATAGGGCGGGATGGGTCTTCGGGAGAAGATCATGTGTGTAGGCAATGTTCCGATGACGGGTGGAGGGTGGCAGCCTTGCAACGCCGCCACTCTACGGCGCCCCCCTCTGTCCTGCCGGACATCTCCCCCTCAAGGGGGGAGATCGACTGTCATTGCCATCTTAGCCAATCTCCAAAGTCGCAGGAATGAGCGGAGCGCCGAAGCTGCCAATCTCCCCCCAAGAGGGGGAGATGTCCGGCAGGACAGAGGGGGGCGCGAAGGAACGCCATCCTTTGCGATTGGGGTCTCTTTCCCGTCGACGAAGAGCACCCCCCAATGAAAGCCCCCGATCACATCATCGTCGGCAGCGGCATCAACGCGCTGGTCTGCGCGGCGATGCTCGGCGGCAAGGGCGCGAAGGTGCTCGTCCTCGAACGCAACGACCGCATTGGCGGCTGCATGCGCACAGAGGAGATCACCGCGCCCGGCTTCATCCATGACGTGATGGCGACGACCTTCGTCCTGTTCATCACCTCGCCGGCCTTTGCGGCACTGGGCGCCGACCTTGCACGGCACGGGCTGGAGTTCTGCCCTACCGGCACGCCGACCGGCGTTCTGCGGCCGGACGGCAGCCATGCCGTGCTCAGCACCGACCGCGCCGCCAATGTTGCCGCCCTCAATGCGATCGCGGCAGGCGACGGCGACCGGCACGCGGACGATGTCGGCGGCATAGAGCGCAATGCCGGCCTGCTGTTCGGCCTGCTCGGCGGCAGCCTGTGGTCCTATCCGACAGCCAAGCTGCTGGCCGGCGATGGCTGGCGGCGCGGCCCGCGCGGCCTTGCCGCCTTTCTCGGCGAAGCGCTGGTGCCGGCGCGCAGCTGGCTCGAAAGCACCTACCAGTCGGAGACCATCCGTGCGCTGTGGGCGCCGTGGGTGCTGCATGCGGGTCTCGGGCCCGAGGATGCGTTTTCCGGCCAGATCGCCAGGGTGATCGCCTTTGCACTCGAGGCGGCCGGCGCGCCGATCGTCAAGGGCGGCGCGAAGAACCTGCTTTCGGCCTTCGAAGCACTCATTACCGAGCGCGGCGGTGTCATCTCCACCGAAGCGGACGTTGCTTCCATCATCCAGACCGAGGGGCGCGCCACCGGCGTGCGGCTGGCCTCGGGCGAAATCGTCCATGCGAAGAAGAGCGTCATCTGCTCGGTCACGCCGACGCAGCTCTATGGCCGGCTGCTCGGCGCGGATGCGCCCAAAGCTGATGTCGAGGCGACGCAGAAATATCGTTACGGCAAAGGCAATTTCCAGGTCCATTATGCGCTTAACAAGCCGCCGGCATGGCCGGGCGAAGGGCTGGACAAGGTGGCGTTGCTGCACCTGACGCCGGGACTGGATGGCGTGTCGAAAGCCTGCAACGAAGCAGCGCGCGGCATGCTGCCGGAGGTGCCGACCATCTGCGTCGGCCAGCCGCATGCACTCGATCCGTCGCGCTGTCCGCCGGGCAAGGCGATCCTGTGGCTGCAACTGCCCGAGGCACCTCGCCACATCAAGGGTGACGCGGCGGACAAGCTGCAGGCGCCGGCTGACGGGCAATGGACCGACGCGCTGCGCGATGCCTATGCCGACCGTGCAGAAGCGATCCTTGCCAGCCACATCGACGGCTTTAGGGATAGCGTCATTGCGCGCCGGGCCTATTCTCCAGCCGACCTCGAAGCGATGAACATCAATCTGGTCGGCGGCGACCCTTATGGCGGCTCCTCGACCCTCGACCAGTCGTTCCTGTGGCGGCCGTTCAAGACCAGCCGCAACCATCAGACCGGCATCAAGGGCCTCTACCATATCGGCGCCTCGACCCATCCGGGTGCGGGGCTCGGCGGCGGCTCCGGCTTTCTCCTGGCGGGGAGGCTGTGATGGAACAGAAAGTTCCGGAAAAGCGCCAGCGCATTTCGACCTTGGGGCAGATCGGCCTGCAGCAATTCGCGCCCTATCTGATGAACCGCATCATGGGCCGCTACAACGCCACCTTGCGCGACGATTTCCGCAAGCAGGGCCTGACCATCCCGCAGGTCCGCACGTTGGCGGTGCTGTCGGTCACCGACGGCATCACCGTCAACGACCTCTCGGTCTATACTGTCATCGAGCAGTCGACCTTGAGCCGGACGCTCGACTCGCTGGAGGGCCAGGGCCTTGTGCGGCGCGAGCAGGGCGTCACCGACAGCCGCATCCGCCATGTGTTCCTGACCGATGACGGCCGCACTGAGTTCACCCGCGCCTGGCCGGCCATGCATGACGCGTTCGAGGCGATGTTCGACGATATCGACGACGCCGAATATTCCGCACTCATCGCGACGCTTTTGAAAATGCTGAAGAACATTCGCAAGCACGACATCTAGCATGACCCCGAAAAGTGGCCCCGGTTTTCGGAAGAGGTCATGCTCAAACAGATAGACCTACGCGCCGCCAACCCCGGGCGGTAACGGAAGGAGTCACAAAATGGCCGAACGGTCTTTTGCCAAGGAAGTCGAAAAACTCAGGCTCGGCGCCGGCGAGGAGTTTGCCGGCGAAGGCATCCTCGCCATCACCAAGGCGCTGCTGCAATGCGGCGTCGGCTATGTCGGCGGCTATCAGGGCGCGCCGATCAGCCACCTGATGGACGTGCTGGCCGACGCGCAGGACATTCTGGGCGAACTCGGGGTGCATTTCGAGGCCAGCGCCTCGGAAGCCACCGCCACCGCCATGCTGGCCGCCTCGGTGCACTACCCGATCCGTGGCGCTGCGACCTTCAAGTCGACCGTCGGCACCAATGTCGCCTCCGACGCGCTCGCCAATCTGGCGTCCGGCGGTGTCACCGGCGGCGCACTGATCATCGTTGGCGAGGATTACGGCGAGGGCTCCTCGATCATGCAGGAACGCAGCCATGCCTTCGCCATGAAAAGCCAGGTCTGGCTGCTCGACCCGCGCCCCAATCTGCCGTCGATCGTCAAGGCGGTGGAGGACGGCTTCGAGCTGTCGGAGATCTCCAACACGCCGGTCATGCTGCAGGTTCGTATCCGCTGCTGCCATGTCCACGGCCATTTCATCGCCAAGGACAACAAGCGGCCGCCGATGACGGTCGCAGATGCGCTTGATGCACCACGCCGCGACACCGGCCGCATCGTGCTGCCGCCCGCATCCTTCCTGCACGAGAAGGAAAAGGTGCAGAAGCGCTGGCCGGCGGCGGTCGATTTCATCCGCAAGAACAAGATCAATGAATTCTTCGGCTCGGATCATGGTTCGGTCGGCATCGTCATGCAGGGCGGCATGTACAATTCGGTCATCCGCGCCTTGCAGCGTCTCGGCCTTGCCGACACCTATGGCGACACCGATGTTCCGCTTTACGTGCTCAACGCCGTCTATCCGCTGATCGATGACGAGTTCCTGTCCTTCTGCGAAGGGAAGCAATCCGTACTCGCCGTCGAGGAGGGCCAGCCCAACTACATCGAGCAGGCCTTCGCCGCGATGCTGCATAAGGCCGGGCGCGGCACCAGGCTGGTCGGCAAGGAGCATCTGCCGATGGCCGGCGAATACACTGGCCAGGTCATGCTCGACGGCATCGGCGCCTTCCTGCGCGCCGAAGCACCGCATCTGCTTCCGGGCGAGGTGCGTGCCCCCAACAAGGTGGGCGACGGCGTCGACACAGCAGACCTGATCAATGTCGTGCCGGGTCGCCCGCCGGGCTTTTGCATCGGCTGCCCGGAGCGGCCGATCTTTGCCGCGACCAAGCTGGTCGAGCAGGAACTCGGCAAGCATCACATCGCCTCCGATATTGGTTGCCATCTGTTCTCGATCATGCCGCCTTTCGAGCTCGGCGCCACCACCATGGGCTACGGGCTGGGGCCGGCTTCCGCCTCGGCATTCAATTCGCCAGACGCCAAGCGCCGGTCGATCTCCTTCGTCGGCGATGGCGGCTTCTGGCACAACGGCCTGACCTCCTCGATCGGCAATGCGGTGTTCAACAAGAACGACGGCGTCATCGTCATCGTCGACAATTTTTACTCGGCCGCCACCGGCGGGCAGGACATCCTGTCATCACGCGCCGGCAACAAGACAAAGTCGACGAAGCATCCGATCACCGAGGCGGTGAAAGGAATGGGCGTCAAATGGTTGCGCCATGTCGATCGCACCTATGACGTGACCAAGATGCAGGACACGTTGCGCGAGGCACTGACCACCGAGGAGAAGGGGCCGAAGGTCATCGTCGCCTCGTCCGAATGCATGCTCAACCGCCAGCGCCGCGAAAAGCCGCTGGTCGACAAGGCAATTAAGGGCGGCGAGCGGGTGATAAAACCGAAGTTCGGCGTCGACGAGGACATCTGCACGGGCGACCATGCCTGCATGCGGCTGTCGGGCTGTCCGTCGCTATCGGTGAAGTCGCTCGACGATCCGCTGCGCGACGATCCGGTGGCGCATATCGACCAGAGCTGCGTCGGCTGTGGCAATTGCGGCGAGGTCGCCGATGCGGCGGTGCTGTGCCCGTCCTTCTATCGCGCCGACGTTGTGCACAATCCAAGCCGCTGGGACCGCGCCCTCGAAGCGACGCGCCGCGCCACCATCAGCCTGTTGCAGCGCCGCCGCGAAAGCCGGCGCCTGACTTTCGCCGATGCTTGACGCTGTCCCCCCACTTCGCGCCCGGCCCAGTGCCCAGGATGACCAGCGCGTCATCAAGCTTGCCGTGCTGGCGGTCGGGGGCCAGGGCGGCGGCGTGCTTGCCGACTGGATCACCGATGTCGCGGAGCGCAACGGCTTTGTTGCGCAATCGACCTCGGTCGCCGGCGTCGCCCAGCGCACCGGCGCCACCATCTATTATGTCGAGATGGCCCGTGACACCGGCCGCTTGCCCGTCTTCGCGCTGTCGCCCTCGCAAGGCGACGTCGACATCCTGATCGCGGCGGAACTGATGGAAGCCGGCCGCGCCATCATCCGCGGCTTCGTCACGCCCGAACGCACCACGCTGATCGCCTCGTCGCACCGCATCGCCGCCGTGTCGGAAAAGATCGAACCGGGCGACGGCCGTGCCTCGTCGTCCAAGGTGCACGCGACGGCGGAAGCCGCATCGAAGCGCTTCATCGCTTTCGACATGGAAAAGATCGCCGCCGACAATGGCTCGATGATCTCGGCCAGCCTGCTTGGCGCGCTGGCGGGGTCCGACGCCCTGCCGTTCTCTCGCGAGAGCTACGAACAGGCGATCGGTGCCGGTGGCCGGGGCGTCAAGGCCAGCCTCGCGGCCTTCGGCGCCTCGTTTGATCGCGCGCATGGCACGGCAGCACCAGCGCCTAAGCCGGCGAAGCCAGCCATCGTCGAATCCGCCTTGGCCACAGGACAGGTCAGCGGCCCGCAAAACCTGCTGCAAGGCTGGCAGGCCTTGGCCGTCCGCATCGATCTGTTGCCCGTGGCGGTGCGCGACATGGCGCTTCGGGGCCTGCGAAAGGTCGTCGACTATCAGGACATCGCCTACGGGCGCGAGTATCTCGACCGGCTGGACAAGGCGGTCGCGCTGGACGGGCCGGATCGCGGATATGGCTTGTCCATCGCTGCCGCGAAGCATCTGGCCAATGCGCTATGTTACGACGACATGATTCGCGTCGCCGATCTGAAGACGCGCTCGACGCGAGATAAACGCGTGCGCCGCGAGGTCGGCGTCAAGGACGGCTCGATCCTGCAGGTGACCGAATATTTCCATCCGCGCATCGAGGAGTTCTGCGGCACGCTACCGGCGGGGCTGGGCAGCTACATCGAGAACCGGCCGAAGCTCGCCGCCTTTCTCGACCGCCGCATCAACCATGGCCGCCGCATCCGCACCGACAGTTTTGCCGGCTTTGCAGCACTCTGGTTCATCGGCGGCCTGCGCCGCTGGCGCCGCAGCCTGCTGCGCCACAAGGTCGAGGTCGCGCATCTCGATCGCTGGTACGCGCTGGCTCTTGGTTATGTGCCGACTGACTATGCGCTGGCCGTCGAAATCCTCAACTGCCGCCGGCTGATCAAGGGCTACAGCGATACCCATGTCCGTGCGCAGTCGAAATTCGATCGCGTGCTGTCGGCGCTCGATCTAGTGAAAGGACGCGCGGACGCCGCCGACTGGATCCGCCGCCTGCGCGAGATGGCGCTGAAGGACGAGAAGGGCGACATGCTCGATGGCGCCTTGAAGACGGTGGCGACGCTGGAAGCAATGTGACAAATACAGATTCTGACAACGTGAATAAATTTCATATATGGGCAGGCTGATTTAACAGATGTTCAATCGTTGTCATTACCTCTATAGGCATTAGGCCAGGGTTATCCCCTAAGACATTCTGGATAACGTTCTCGACCAATTTTCCGGGGTGGTTTCTTGAAATAGAATTTAAAAATGGAAATGCCGTAAGGATCAACGCCTCTAAAGCGTGATCGTCTATTGTGAAATATCGACTGTCGATCTGTAAGTTCAATCCATCCGTATAGATCGCTGTTGAGGTAGATGTCGGCGAGGATTTAAAAACGGTGGTAGTCACCGCTGTTACCATTTTTTGGAATAGTTCGCGACCACCGGCTATTAGCTGCAAGTAACTCATTGACGCAGGTATGCCAATTTCCTCACGAGTGCTGGAAAACGCTCTGCAGATAGCGATTCCTAATAAGAGCGGGTCCAAGACCACATTCTCTAGTCCATTTCGTGAGCCGTGAGCGAGAACTGACACTCTGTTGCTGGGATTGTTCTTGCCGTCCCAATCCAGAAGGCCGAACACAGAAATGTTTCCTGCCGCCGAAAGTTCTGAGACCAGCCGCTTCACGACGTCACAGCCGGTATTTCGATCGCTACTCCCAGCGGACCGAGTTCCAGTAGCGACAAATTCTAGCGAACGATCTGAAGAAAGTTTAGGCTTCAAAAGTTTGTATAAACTGTCATAAATTTTGGCGTCCGCTGGACTCTCAACGAAGACCTGTCTCCTGCCATCATGCGAAATCGCAATGGTGGGTACGCCGACAGTGAGGATATTGAGCGCGGCGGCCTTTGAGCTCTTGTGAAGGCCTGGTTCGCCAGACCGCATGGTGAATATACTATCCTCTGGCGCAAGCGCTATCGTCGAAGGTGAATGCGTGGTGGCGATAATTTTAATGCCGAAGGAACCCACCAGAATTTCTACAATTGTATCGATAATGTTTTTAGACATAGATGGATGGAGTGGGGCGTCGATTTCATCGAGCAATAGAACTTTTGGGCGAACAGAGATTTGGCGCGTGTCGCTAGAATAATATACACAGAATGCAAATGACATAAGTATCTTCTCTCCAGAAGATAGAGACGAAAATGGTATAGAAACGCCGCTGGACCTTTTTGTAAGAGTTGGCTGAAATGGCGTATAATCATCTGGAGATGGGTCGTTAATGTAAAAATCAAGATTTGCCTTTAATAGGGAATCGTTCACGAAATCCCACGGTGGCGCCCCATGCCTCTGAATAAATTCGTCGTCTGTGAGGAAGTTGGCGTCATGTCCCTTAGATGCTCTAAATTGGGCTAATGTGTTAGCGAGTCTAAGGTCACGATAGGCTACGAACAGTCGAGCGAATGATTGCTGAAAGATGTCACTCTGACCCCAAGTTGGGATCGCTGGAGAAAGAATGTCTTTCTCGCTTAGTGCGGAGATGGGTTTTCGTAAATAGTTGGAGACCGCTCGCAGTTGTGATTGCGAAGCAGGGTCAAGGCTATTCAAAACGTTTGTCTCAAAACTATTTAGGGCGCTCTTAAGTTCATTTGTCAGAGTAGCAGATTTCTCGACGTCTCCAGCGAGATTAACCAATCTGACATCCGAGAGTAAGAGAATTATCGACGGCTCACTGACATACTCTGCGGCTAGCCCCCACTTTCTGGCAACAGTCCGAGCCGGCTCTAGCCAAGCTTGCTGTTGTTTAAGGTTTGTAAAATTGGTAAACAAGCTTTGGCGTTCATTTCGTATAGATTCGCTAGTAAAAAAACCGCTATCCTGCGGGACCATGTTCGACCAATCAAATAGCTTAATCATTGATTGATTTGACTGGGATTGTTCTGGTGCTGCATCAGTTCTTACAAACCCAAGATTAAGCGCTTGGAGAAGATGCGTTTTCCCTGAACCATTGGGTCCTGTGATGAGAGTAAAGTCAGGCAATGTGGTGGGGGGGAAGCTATTTATTGAAGCGTGAGACCGTTTGAACGACAAAGTATGGGCCATCGAGTTCCCCCTCCTGCAATTCATTTGAGTCGAAAAAGATACGAATCGATACGAACCGGCGTAGAAGAAGAAATCCAAATGGTTTTGTAAACCTGATTGTACTAGCTATCGATGGTGTTAGACACGGACGTTGGGTAGTTGAGTAGGCAGTTTCGTCGTATACCGTTCAACGTTGCCCCGTATCGTCAATTCATCCGTGCCAGCCCGCGCAACGGCACCGCTTCCGGGAACAGATGCAGCAGCCCTGAATCGACGCGGCGGCGCAGATGCGCATCCACTTCGGCCCGATCCTTGCAGCCATGAAACCTGCCGCCGCAATGGTCGCGCAGCCGCACGAGATCGGTCATGACAGGCGACATTGGCAGGCCGGCGGCGTCGAGCAGGCTTGCACTGAGAAAGCCGACGTCGAGCGGCGCCAAGTCAGGCATCGGGTGGCGCAGCTCATGGTTGAAGGTGGTAAGCGTGTAGAAGGTGCGATAGGCAAGCGAGCCAGGATTTGCCAATGCCTCGTCGCCGGCGATCGCATCGACGAACGGCTTTGTCGCCGACGACTGGTGGTCGCCGAATTCGAGCACCACGGCGCCGCGCGGGCCGGCATCCGCTTGCCTGTTGTCGAGGAAATCCTGGAAATCGCCGCGCGCCACCGCCATCCGGCGCAGATATTCATTGGCCTGGAAATCGTTCGAGAACGGCTCGCCCTCGACCTTCAGCTCGGGCTCCATCCGCCCCTCATAGGGTGAGTGCGGAAACATGGTCTGGATCTCGAGAAATAGCGGCCGGCCGTCCTCCTTGCGGTGCCGGGCAATGAACGCCTCGGCTGCGTGATAGTAGAAGTTGTCGCGCAGATGATAGAAGGGCGCCGCGATGTCCTTGATGTCGAGCACGGTCTCGACGCCAATCGACTTCAGGAACGGGCCTTCATTGACGAACGAAAAGTCCATCGGCGTCATCACCGCCGTCCGATAGCCGCAGCGCGCCAGCACCTCCGGCAAGGCACCGGCGACTTTGTCTTGCAGGGTGATCGTCAGATAGGGGCTTCGCCAGCCGAAATCGGTGGCCGACAGGCCGGTCATCAGCGACAGATTAGTGATCCAGGTGCCGCCGCCAAACGTCTCGACCTGCATAGGATGCGGCGTGCCGGCTCTCGGTGCGAATCTCTGCAGGAAGCCCGCGCCATTGCCGACCTGTAGGAAATAGCCGGGATCGGACTGGCTTTCGCTGAGCACGAAGAAGACATCGGGAAGGTTCGTGCGGTCGCCGCAATCGACCGTGTCGGCAAAAGGCAGCTGCGGCGCGACGGCCTGCAGCCGCTTCTCGAAGGCCGGCTCGACGACCAAATTGCGCAGATCCAGCAGCGAGACGAAGAAGGCCGACATATGCCGGCCTTGCATGTAGTAGAAATAGCGGTCCTTCGATGCCTCGGCCGGAAAGGTCAGCGGAACCAGAACGACGAGCACCGCCATGATCAGGACGCGTGCCAACACCGGCCAGCCAATTTTTCGATCGATCCGGAACAGGAGGATCGCCGCCGAGATGCCGAGCACCAAGGCAATGACGACCGGCGCGATGAGATGGAGATAGGAGCCGAGCAGGAAGCGATACACTTCCGGATCCCTCGACACGAAGACCGCGTCGTAGAAATGCAGCGAAAACCCTTTCATCCAGAATTTGATCGCTGACACCACGGTGACGAAGGCAACGCTCATCCAGGCGAGATAGACGGAAAAGGCGAGGCGCCCCGTAGCTAGGAACAGAAGTCCGGCAAGGGCTGCTACAAGCGCCAGCGAGAACGGCACCGACAGCCATTCGTGCTCGGCCTGTCCGGCGGCGAAAACGCCGGCAAGGCCGACCACGGCCAACGTCAGCGGATGGCAGAGCACCCGCCCAAGGGTTCGAAGCTGAATCGCAGATTTTCCCATGAAGATGCCTGAGCATAGTTTCGGGAAACTCTTCGATTATTTGCGCGGCAAGAACAAACGTATAGTGAATTTAACCTTACCTGCGGGTTGGTCCGCCGGATCGTTCTGTGCGCGACACTGCGGCGGAATCGGGAAACACTTGTCGCCGAGGATGGCCGTCGAGAGGCAGACTGACCGGCAAGCAGCCCCTTCAGCACCGTCCTGTCCGTTGGGACGGCTGCCAGAGTGGCTCGCCCAGCGCGTTGGCCGGGGATCGTTCGCCGGGCCGGGGCTGGCCGCGGCGACATGGTCGAAGGGCGAGCGCATCTTCTACGGAGGCGTCGCTAGTCCGATTGGTCGACCGCAATCAGTTGTTCAGGCTTGAACCCGGCATGTTGCGGGGTCCACACTTCGCCCTCGCGATTGAACCAGTGGCACATATACGTGCCCGAGGCCGCGCCATCGCTGACCGTCATTCTGGGGCCTCCGGATTTCAGCTTGACGACGTCTCCGGTCTTGAAACCATTGGGCATTTTTGACCTCCCATGCTGAGGCTACGAGTTTCACATCAAACCGGGGTCTCGACAATGGCAGATGTGCTTCGCCGGCGATGCATCGCGGGTGAGTTTCGGTGAGGTCGAGAGGGGCGCCGACCGTTCTGGTCGGCACGGTTCGCGGTGTTTCGATCGATCCGCTCGACCTTAACCTTTCCGTAAAGATTTGGCCGTTACTTGGACAGCGATGGCCTCGTGGCGGAGCGGCTACGCTGGAGACTGCAAATCTCTGAAGCCTCGGTTCGATCCCGAGGCGAGGCCTCCACTTCACTTCCCTATCCGACAAGGTGTCAGCGGAGATAGCCGACGGAAGCAACGGGCTTGGTCCAGTGATGGCGCCCATTGGTTGTTTTCTTGGGAAAAATGGTGCCGCTTGCGTGACTCGAACACGCGACCCCCGCATTACGAATGCGGTGCTCTACCAACTGAGCTAAAGCGGCCCGGGAGGGCCAAGGCCTCCAGGATGCGGGGGTGATAGACGCAACCGCCCGCGAATTCAAGATGGGACTTGGCAATTCATGCAAGCGTCTCATGCCGTCGAAAGCCCGCCACCACGTTGTTCGCCAATCGTCGCGAAGTCACGCTGCGCACGGTGCGCGCCCTTCCGGAGTGTGAAAATCGATGAAACATGCTGATTTCGTTGCCGGAACAGCGCCGCAATGGACTTTGCACACCTCTCCAAGGCAGAATGCGCCGCTCGCCCGTTGATTGATTGGCCGCCTGCGGCTAACGATCACGGCAAGGTTGGCGAACGGACAGAGGGACCCGCTTGGACGCGATCGAAAAAGCGATCCGGAACGCCTTGGAGAAAGGCAATGCCGAGGACCGCGCGTTCCGCGAAAGGGTCTATCGCGCGGCTTTTTCTGCGCTCGACCGCGCGCTAAAGGCCAACCCGGACGTGACCGTGGAACTCGCCATCAAGCGCCGCAAGGCGATCCAGGCGAAAATCGCGGAAATCGAATCCGAGTTCCTGCCGGCGGTGTCGGATGTCGGCCCGCAGGGCGATGCACCGGCGGTCGAGCTTGGGGCTGACTCCGCTCCCGCGGTCGAAACGGGCCAACAGACACCGTCACCCGCTGTCGTCGTCGATGGGCCTGCGCTATCCGCCTCAGATGCGCCGCGCTCTGCCTCAGATGCGCCGCGCTCGCGCGTGCTGCCGGTGGTTCCCGACATCATGCCGGACGCTGCCCTTCCCGACGCTCCGTCCATCGATATGTCGGCTCCGGCCGGCGCGGCGACGGAAGTGGCGCCCGATCGCGACGAACGGCGCATAAGAGGGCGTCGCCTGCCGCTGACCGCCATCTTCCTGACCGTGACGCTGCTTGCCGCTGTTGGCATCGGCCTGTTTTTCGCCGTGCAGACCGGCGTGTTCAAGACGTCGGCGCAACTCGATACCGCCCCGCCGCAAGCGCCGCCGACCGTCGACGACGACGATTTTACACCGGCCGATGGCGGCCCGGCAAAGCCCGGTGCCGCGGACCAGACGCGCGACTGGATCAACGTGTTTTCGCCGACCGATGCGTCGCATGTCAGCGCGCCGTCGGACGCCAAGGCCGAGGTGATGAAGGACGATACCGGGTCGTTCCTGCGCATCCGTTCCGGCGCGTCCGGTTCGGCGATCAGCTTCGATGTGGGACAGGGCGTGCTGGAGAAGCTCGCCGGCAAACATGCCGTGTTCGATATCATCGCCCGCTCGGAGGAAGGCAAGGAGACGCAGATTTCCGTCGACTGCAATTTTGGCGAACTCGGCGACTGCGGCCGCAAGCGCTATGCTGTCGGCCAGCAGCAGAACGAATATCTGTTCGACGTGCAGTTTCCCGACAAGCGTCCAGGCTCGGCCGGCACGATCGCCATCAATTCCGACTTCGACAAGCAGGGCAAGGCCGCGGACATCTACGAAATCCGGGTTTCGGTCGAGCCGTAAAGCATCAGGCGCTGAAAAGAGCGTTCTAGCGATCGAGCAGCGCCTGCAGCGTCTCTATGCGATCGGCCTCGTTGGCCGGCTTGTCCCAGCGCAGCCGTGATACGCGGGGAAAGCGCATGGCAACGCCGGATTTGTGCCGGGTCGAGCGGTTGAGCCCCTCGAAGGCGACTTCCAGTACAAGGCCGTTGTCGCGGTCGGCCCGCACCGAGCGAACCGGGCCGAAACGCTCGACCGTGTTGTCGCGGACATATTTGTCGATCTGCCTCAACTCCTCGTCGGTGAAGCCGAAATAGGCCTTGCCGACCGGCACCAGCTCCTCCTCGCCCTCGGGACCTGACCAGACACCGAACGTATAATCCGAGTAGAAGCTCGAGCGCTTGCCATGACCGCGTTGCGCATACATCAGCACCGCGTCCACCGTGTGCGGATCGCGCTTCCACTTGAACCAAGGGCCTTTCGGCCGGCCGGCGACATAGGCTGAGTCCCAGCGCTTCAGCATGACACCTTCGATGATTGGATGCAGTGGTACCCGCCGCAGTTCTTCCAGCGCATGCCAGTCCGAGAATTCGACGAACGGCGACAGATCGAACCGGCTTGGGTCGAGCGTTTTCACGAAGTTTTCGAGGCGGCCGCGGCGCTCGCGAAACGGCAGCGCGCGCAAATCCTCGTCGCCGATCTGCAGCAGATCATAGCAGCGCATGAAGGCCGGGTATTGCTGCTGCATCTTCGCGGTAACCGTCTTGCGGTTCAGCCGCTGCTGCAGATCCGAGAATGTTCCTGTCGCCTCTCGGGGATCGCCGACCAACAGCTCGCCGTCCAGCGTCGCCGAAAAATGCATGGCGTCGGCGAGGTCGGGAAAGGCACCCGAAACATCGTCGCCGGTGCGCGAATAGAGCCGGCGGATGCCGCCTTCGGCCACCGCCTGGACGCGGATGCCGTCCCATTTCCACTCCGCTGCATAATCCGCCGGATCGAGCTTTTCGAGATCGCCGTCACCCACCGGGTTCGACAGCATTACCGGGCGAAACAGCGCCATCGCCGTGCTCCGGGGCTTTTCGGCCTTGCCTTCCAGCCACGCGAACAGCGCCGTGTAGGGCGGCGACAGCCCGTGCCAAAGCTCTTCGATCTCGGTGACATCGATATTGCCGAAATCCGCCAGCGCCTGTTTGGCCAGCCGCGCCGACACGCCGATGCGCAGGCCGCCGGTGACCAGCTTGATGATGGCAAAGCGGGCCGAAATGCCGGCGCTGTCGAGCAGCCCTGCCAGTACCTTCGGCCCGTCGGAACGGCTTGCCGCCTGCAGTTTGGCGACGACCTCGCTCAGCGTCGGCTCGCGGTTCGGGATGTTCCCGGGCGTTTGCGGCCAGACCAGCGACACCGTTTCGGCAAGATCGCCGACATAGTCGTAGGAATAGCCGAACAGCACCGGATCCATGCGCTCGGTGACCAGTGTGCGCAGCATCGCCGGCTTGACCGCGGCGATGTGGAGATCGCCGGTGATGGCCGCCAGCGCCAAACCGCGATCGGGATCCTCCACGGTGCGGAAATAGTCGGTCAGCAAGGTCAGCTTGCCGTTGCGCGACGGCGTCAGCACCAGTCGATCGAGAAGTTCGGCGAAGCGGTTCATGCCATCAATCGCCCTCGTCCTCGTACCCCACCAGGTGCAGTGGCCGCGCCGCGATGCCTTCGAGTTCGCACCAGCGCACCAGCGCTTCCTCGCGGCCGTGCGTCACCCAGATTTCCTCGGCGCCGGTCTGCTTGATGGTGGCGGTCAGTTCGTCCCAGTCGGCATGGTCGGAGATGATCAGCGGCAGTTCGACGCCGCCTTGCTTGGCACGCTGGCGAATGCGCATCCAGCCCGAGGCAAAGCATGAGATCGGATCGGGAAAGCGCCGTACCCAGCGGTCGGCGAAGGCCGATGGTGGGCCGACGACGATGGCGCCACTGAAATCATCCTTGCCGCCACTTTCGACGGTTGCCGGCTCCAACCGCCCGAGGTCGACGCCCTGGCTCTGGTAGTATTCACTGAGTTTGGCCAGTGCGCCATGGATGTAGAGCGGCTTGTCGTAGCCGGCGTCGCGCAACAGCCGCATCACCCGCTGCGCCTTGCCCAGCGCATAGGCGCCGACCAGATGCGAGCGTTCGGGAAACTGTGCCGCCGATTTCAGCAGGCGAGCGATCTCCTCGGTGTCGGGCGGATGACGGAACACCGGCAGGCCGAAGGTCGCTTCGGTGATGAACACATCGCACTGGATCGGCTCGAATGGCGCGCAGGTTGCGTCCCTCTGCCGCTTGTAGTCGCCGGAGGCGACGATGCGCATGCCCTGATGCTCCACTGATATCTGCGCCGAGCCCAGCACATGGCCAGCTGGATGGAAGCTGACGCTGACGCCGTTGAGGTCAATCGTCTCGCCGAGCCGGGCTGCTTGCGTCGCTCCCGCAAAATCCTCGCCATAGCGCAGGCCCATGATGTCGATCGTCTGCTGCGTCGCCAGCACCGAGCGGTGGCCGGAACGCGCATGGTCGGAATGGCCATGCGTGATCAGCGCGCGGTTGACCGGCCGCACCGGGTCGATGAAGAAATCGCCCGGCGGGCAATAAAGGCCCTCGGGCCGGGGATGGAGCAGGTCGCGGGCGCGCATGATCCCCAAGATAGGATATAATTCCGCTGCGGGAAGCCTGTTGTAAGTGACTGCTGACTCCCGCATACAGCACCGCCGGCTCGATCCGCCGGCAGGACCCATCGCCATGAAACCGCTTCAGGCCTCGTCCGGCGATTTGAACGCCGATCGCCGTGCCGATTATGCCGAGATGCTTCATGCAGATGGCGATCATGCGGCAGCAGCGGAATTGCTGCTCGGTGCGCTGGAAATGACACCGCAATGGGCGATGGGCTGGTTTCGCCTCGGCGAGATGCAGCAGGCGGCGGGCGCGCCGGATCTGGCAGCACGGGCCTGGACGATGTCGCTGCAGCTCGATCCATCGGATCGTCAAGGCGCCGCACTGAATCTGCAACTGATCGGCAAGGCGCCGGTGGTCGACGCGCTCCCCAGCGCCTTCGTCGAGACCTTGTTCGACTACTATGCCGAGAGCTTCGATGAATCGCTGGTCGGCAGACTGGGCTACCGGCTGCCTGAGATGCTCGATCAAGCCGTTCGAACGGCAAGGCCGGGCCGCTTCCCGCTGGCGCTCGATCTCGGCTGCGGCACCGGCCTGATGGGGCAGAGTCTGCGGCCGATCGTCGATCGGCTGGAGGGCTATGACATTTCCGCCAGGATGCTGAAAAGGGCGCGGTCCAAGGGCGTCTACGATTTCCTTGATAAGGCCGATCTGCGGGATTTTGTCCATGCCGGTCCGAAAGCCGATCTTGTGGCTGTGGCCGATGTCTTCATCTATGTCGGCGCGCTGGACAACGTGGTGAGGACGATTGCCGGCTTGCTGGCTAGCGATGGCCTGTTCGCGTTTTCCGTCGAGAGGTTGGCCGGCGATGGCGATTTTGTCTTGCAGCCATCGCGACGCTACGCGCATGCCGAACACTATGTGCGTGACGTCCTGGCCGCCAACGGATTTTCGGTCCTGTCGCTGGAAACGACCGTGATCCGGCTGGACCGGCGGGAACCCGTCAAAGGGCTGGTCGTCGTGGCGGGCAAGCTGCCGGCGGCTTGAGGCTGTAGTCTCTCGTCGGCCTTACAGACATCCGTGCTGCGAAAAAGTCCGATTTGCATGCGCGACTGACATTTGCGATCTGGTCGCATCAAGGCGGGATATCAGGAGGAGCATAGTCGATGCGCTGCAACATGATTGTCTTGGCATCTTGCCTGCTGACCGCTGGCTGCGTTGGCGGCAATTCGATGTCGGAACGGCAGGACGCCAACATCCAGTCCTCCCTGCAGTACGACAGCGTGCCGTGCGACCAGCTGCTGGCGCAGCGCAACGGGCTGGCGCAGCAATACAACCTGCCGACGAAGGCCAAGCCGACATTCTCCAATCCGGCGATGGGCTTTGGCCCGTTCACGCCGGACATGCGCTCCAAGGCCAAGCGCGATACCGATCAGGCGACCGGCCAGATCGATGCCATGAACCGGTCGATCGATCGCCGCGAGTGCGGCCAGCCGGACAAGCAGAAGAAGCTCGCTCTGCCTGGTTAATATCCGGCTTTACGGTCCACCAGATTGTCGAGCTTTTCGCCGCGTTCGAAAGCGTTCATTTGGCGCAGCATGATCGGCGCCAAATGGACAGGATCGGAGGTCGCCGCCGCGTGCGGCGTCACGAACACTTTTGGATGTCGCCACAGCGGACTGGTCTTCGGTAGCGGTTCGACCTCGAACACGTCTAGGCTCGCCTCTTTCAGCGTGCCGTCATCCAGCGCCCGCAAAATATCGGCATCCTTCTGCAGGCGGCCGCGTCCGGCATTGATTAGCACCGAGCCGCCGAGGCCGTTGCGCTTCCTCAATTCCTTCAGCACGCCATAGTTGATGATACCCTTGGTGTCCGGCGTCAGCGGCAAAAGCACGACCAGGATGTCGGTCGCCTTGAGGAAGGGGATCAGTCCGGCCTCCCCGGAATAGGTCACGACGCCTTCCATGGCCTTGTCGCTGCGCGACCAGCCATTGACGGCAAAGCCGAGCGACAAAAGCACCGAGGCCGCGGCGCGGCCGAGACTGCCGAGGCCCATGATGCCGACCGAAATGTCACCGGCCGGCCTTTGCTGCGGCTCGTGCCAGATCTTCTTCAGCTGCTGCGACCGGTAGAGCAGGCCCTGGCGATGATGGTCGAGCACCCGCCAGACGACATATTCGGTCATGTACTGGGTGAGATTGTCGGCGACGACCTTGACGATCGGCACATCGGGCAGGCCGGGGTCGGCGAAGATATGGTCGACACCGGCGCCGATCGAGAAGATGGCGCGCAGATTGGGCAGCGACGCCAGGATGTTCGGCTTCTGCTTCCACACCACGGCATAGGTGATCGAGGGGTCGCTGGCGCCGTCCGGCTCCAGCACCACCTCGCGTTCGGCCGACAAAAGGTCGCGCCAGCGCTGCGGGTGAAAGCCGGTGACCGAAAGCAGGATGCGGCCTTTTTCCATTGCGGTCTTTTAGTCCCTTTTTATGCCAGCGGTTCATAGTTTCACGGAAACGCCGAACCGCTCTCTCTGTTTGTTTTGGCGCAATTCCGGACGGAAAACCGTTTCACACTTTTCCTGGAATTGCTCTAACAGGCTGCTGCAAAAGTCGCGTTTGGCTTTGTTTTGTGATTCACTTTCGTCTGACAACGGGAGTGATTTGCGATGCGGGGTCGTAGTGAT
>NZ_JAMYQF010000039.1:0-63772 GCF_040320745.1 Mesorhizobium sp. M0621
TCGGGGAATACCTCTGCTCAAGGTAAGTCTTTGTCGCAGAAGCATTTTCCTTGATTCGGAGCCCCGATGCACTTCAACTGTGTGAGATATCCGGGCTAGACGTCTTGTATCGAGGATTGAATAGCCGTTTCGGCGCCGCCGATCGCGCCCGGATCGCCGCCCAGTTCGGTCCTGGCAGGCTCGATCCGGTCAGTTCGAGCTTGGCCGGCCCGACATTGGCCGCGCCGATCGACGGAACGCATCGGCCTGGCGCCGGCAGCGCCCTGTGCGCCTTCACCAGCGCCTCCAGCCAAGCGACGACGGCGAGCGGAGACGGATTGCGGCCATCAAGCCAGGACGCGACCTCGCTTTGCGGACGGCCAAGTTCGGCCGCCAGGTCGCCCGCCTCCCATCTCAGTATTTTCAGGCATTCACGCAACCGGCCCGCAATCACGTCTCCACCTCCACAACAGCAATGTTTCCCGTCGCATGCTACAGAACGAAGATCGCTAAACGGCGATCGCCAATTCAACCGCCGACGGACGCCTCGGTGGCCGCCGACACCTGCTGCGCGGCAAGGAACATCAGCGTCGACGCCGCAGTGCGCCGGTTCCAGCCGGCGGCTTCGGCCATGTCGAGCAGCCCTGCCAGCAGCGGCTGCAGCGCGCTCCTGCATTCGGTCTCGTAGGCCAGGAATTCCTTTGCCTGATGCGTCGGCGCCGGTACGGATCCGAGGCCAGCCGTTGCGTCCATGTTTGCCTCCACTTTTTTCGACTGATGCCCGCTCCCCGCAGGGAGCGGGCTGATTGGCCGCGACCTCAGAAGTCCATACCGGCGCCGGCCGGCATGGCCGGGGTGGCGGCTTCCTTCTTCGGTTTCTCGGCCACCATCGCTTCGGTAGTCACGAGCAGGCCGGCGACCGATGCCGCGTCCTGAAGAGCTGCGCGCACCACTTTCGCCGGATCGATCACGCCCTGGCCGTAGAGATCGCCGAATTCGTTGGTCTGGGCGTTCCAACCCCAGCCGAACTCGCTCCTCTCGCGCAGCTTGCCGACGATAATCGAGCCCTCCGCGCCTGCATTCTCGGCGATCTGGCGGACCGGCGTTTCGATGGCGCGGCGCACGATCTCGACCCCGGTTCGCTGGTCCGCATTGTCGGTCTGCACGGCATCGAGCGCCTTGGCGGCCCTCAGCAACGCAACGCCACCGCCGGGCAGCACGCCCTCCTCCACCGCAGCGCGGGTCGCGTGCAGCGCGTCGTCGACGCGGTCCTTGCGCTCCTTGACTTCGACCTCGGTCGAGCCGCCGACCCGGATCACCGCGACGCCGCCGGCGAGTTTGGCCAGCCGCTCCTGCAGCTTCTCGCGGTCGTAGTCGGAGGTCGTCTCCTCGATTTGCGCCTTGATCTGGGCAATGCGGCCCTGGATCTCTTCCTTGCGCCCGACGCCGTCGACAATCGTGGTGTTCTCCTTCTCGATCACCACCTTCTTGGCGCGACCCAGCATCTGCAGCGTGACATTCTCCAGCTTGATGCCGAGATCCTCGCTGATCGCGGTGCCGCCGGTGAGAATGGCGATGTCTTCCAGCATGGCCTTGCGACGGTCGCCGAAGCCTGGCGCCTTGACGGCCGCGACCTTGAGGCCGCCGCGCAGCTTGTTGACGACCAGTGTGGCAAGCGCCTCGCCCTCGACGTCCTCGGCGATGATCAGCAGCGGCTTGGAAGACTGCACCGCGGCTTCGAGCACGGGCAGCATCGCCTGCAGGTTGGAGAGCTTCTTCTCGTGGATCAGCACATAGGGCTCCTCGAGCTCCACGCGCATCTTGTCCTGGTTGGTGATGAAATAGGGACTGAGATATCCGCGGTCGAACTGCATGCCTTCGACAACTTCGAGTTCGGTCTCGGCGGTCTTGGCTTCTTCGACCGTGATCACCCCTTCATTGCCGACCTTTTCCATCGCCTGGGCGAGGAAGCGGCCGATCTCAGCATCGCCATTGGCCGAAATGGTGCCGACTTGCGCAATTTCGTCGTTCCTGGTCACGTTGCGGGCATTGGCCTTCAGTTCGGCCACCACCGCCTCCACCGCCTTGTCGATGCCGCGCTTCAAATCCATCGGGTTCATGCCCGAGGCCACGGCCTTGGCACCTTCCTTGACGATGGCCTGCGCAAGCACGGTCGCCGTCGTGGTGCCGTCGCCGGCAATGTCGCTGGTCCTGGACGCCACTTCGCGCACCATCTGCGCACCCATGTTCTCGAACTTGTCCTCGAGCTCGATCTCCTTTGCCACCGTCACACCGTCCTTGGTGATGCGCGGAGCGCCGAACGACTTGTCGATGACGACGTTGCGCCCCTTGGGGCCGAGTGTCACCTTCACCGCGTTGGCGAGAATGTCGACGCCGCGCAGCATCTTCTCGCGCGCCTCGGTATGGAATTTCACCTCTTTGGCAGCCATTAGATTACTCCTTCATCCAGGCAGCCGTCAGGCGGCCTTCTTCACTTCGGCGATCACATCGATCACGCCCATCACATCGCTTTCCTTCATGATGAGCAGGTCCTTGCCGTCGAGTTTAATCTCGGTGCCGGACCATTTGCCGAACAGGATGCGGTCGCCGACCTTGACGTCGAGTTCGACAAGCTTGCCGCTGTCGTCGCGTGCGCCGGGGCCTACGGCGAGCACTTCGCCTTCCTGCGGTTTTTCCTTGGCGGTGTCGGGGATGATGATGCCGCCGGAGGTCTTCTCCTCGGCTTCGATGCGGCGGACCAGAATACGGTCATGCAACGGACGGAACGCCATGTCGCTCTCCTCATGGGCAAACAGATTTTTGAGGTTCCTCCGCACCGAACCGGCAATATCGGACCGGTGCGGAACGCTGCGACCCTTCATCAGGCATCGCGGCGCATATCGAACTAGTTTTGCCGGTTTCCGGTTTCAAGAGCCCGGCGAAAAAATTTTAGCACTCGACCAGCAAGAGCGCTAACACCCCGTTATGGCGTGGCAATTTCGCATTGGCGGAGCGATTTTCAGCTTGAATTTCCACCGTGGTCAAACAAGATCATCAGAGATCGTGGCACTGAGCAGCCGGAACCGCTGACCTTCTCGAGGAATTATTATTCTAGAGACGGACGACATCCATGGGCCGACGGAACTTTTCGCCGTTCCCGGCCAGACGAGTTCAACCACATGTCGATAGGCTGCATGTTGCCCTGAACGGAGATAGACGAAGGAGAAGCACATGGCAGATACAGTCAGCAGCGAATTCCGCCTGCAAATGGAAGGCTATGGCCTGACGACGGCTGAAATCCACTATCATCTGCCCGACCATCCGAGCCTGCTCCAACTCTATGTCTGGCAGGACTATGATCTCGCCCCGGCATTTCCCGAACTCAAGGGCTTTCTCCATTATTGGGAGCGCGAACTCGACGGCCCGCTCCACTCGGTCCGCGTCGCCCACCACCGGCTCATCCGGCCGTCGGAATGGCGCGCCGTCGACGGCATCATCGCCATCCATTAGAGTATGCTTGGCCATGCGGGTAGCAGCGCGCCCTCGTTTCGTCGGGCGCGATGCCGGTGACAAGGCTATCCCGCAAACCTTGCAGCCGTCCACGCGCCACCCGCCGCATTCGACTCCACTGCCGCCGCGACAAATTTCACACCGCGTGCGCCGTCGACGACATCGGGCACCTGTGCGGCGCGGGCTGCATCCACGACCTCGTCCGACCGATGGGCGCGAATGATGTCGGCGGCGTCGCGATAGAAATTGGCGAAGGCCTCGATATAGCCTTCGGGATGCGCCGCCGGCATGCGCGACACGCGCCGGCTCTCTTCGGTCGAGCCATGCCCGCCGCGCACCAGCGTGCGGGTTTCCTCGCCATAGCGGGAAAAGCGCAGTTCTTCCGGTCGTGCGCCTGACCATTCGAGCCCGGCTCTGTCGCCATAGACGCGCACGGACAGATCATTGTAGTGGCCGGGCGACGTCTGGCTGGCCAGGATCGTGCCGCGCGCCCCGCCTGTCCAGCGCAGCAGCACATGCGCATTGTCGTCGAGCCGGCGTCCGGGCACGGCGGTGAACAGATCGGCCGACACCGCCTCGGCCTCGCAGCCCGAGATATAGCTTGCCAGGTTGAAGGCATGCACGCCGATGTCGGCCAGCACCGCCGACTGCCCAGCGCGCGCCGGATCGGTGCGCCACTCCGCCTGCTTCTGGCCCTCGGCGTCGATCGGCTTGGTCAGCCAGTCCTGGATATACGAACCATGCACGGACACGATGCGTCCAAGCTCGCCAGCCGCCACCATCTCGCGCGCCTGGCGCACCATGGCGTAGCCGGTGTTGTTGAGGGTGACGACGAAGCGGCGGTTTTTCGCCTTCGCGAGCGCCACCAGCGCTTCGGCCTCGCCCAATGTCGTCGACAGCGGCTTGTCGCAGATCACGTCGATGCCTGCCTCGAGAAAAGCCGTGGCGATCGGCGCATGCAGATGGTTGGGGGTGACGATAACCACCGCCTCAATGCCATCCGGCCGCGCGGCTTCTGCCTTTGCCATCACGCGATAGTCGGCATAGCTGCGCTCCGGCGCGATGCCGATCTCGGCGGCCGAGGCCGCGGCGTTCTCCGGGTCGGAGGATAGCGCGCCGGCCACCAGCGCGATCTGGTCGTCAAGGCGCATGGCCAGTCGGTGCACGGCGCCGATGAAAGCATTGCGGCCGCCACCGACCATGCCGACCCTCAAACGCTGGCGTGTCGATCCATCCGATGTTGCATAGACCATGTTTCACACTCCTCACCTATCGCTTCGTCATCCTGGGGCGGAGCAAGGAGCGTAGCGACGCAGCGCAGACCCCAGGATCCATGCCGTGACGTCAGAGCGATCCTACGGTGAAGAATCTTCTCTTCCGCTGCATTCCTCGACAGCAGTCACGGCATGCATCCTAGGGTCTCCGCGACGGAGCTCCGCTCCTGCTTCGCCCTAGGATGACGACGTTGAGAAGGCTTCGCCAACCCTACGCACCACGACGGCCCGGCGGTTCCAATCTACCAACCGCCCTACCAAATCCCTACTGCTTTCGAACACAATTTCCAATTTCCATATTGTAAAACGATCGTGCCACGCTAGCCTGAAATCATGAGTGGGGCAGGCAAGGCATCCGGACGATCCAGCACCGACGAGGCGGCGACCCGCAAGCGCGGACGCTCGCTTGCCGCTCTCGGCTATATCCAGCCGCAGACCTATGAGGAGCTGCGCGCGGTGCTGTCGTCCGGCACCGTGCATTTCCCCAAGCGGCTGCGTCAGGTCGCGATCTTCCTGTGGCAGCACCCGAGCGATGTCGCGCTCGGCACCATAGCGCAGGTCGCGGCACAGGCAGGCGTGCAGCCCTCGACGCTGGTACGCTTTGCCCAGATCTTCGGTTACTCCGGCTTTTCCGATTTCCAGGGCCTGTTCAAGGATCACGTCAAGGGATCCTGGCCGGAAGGACGCGGCGAGCAGCGAACCGAGGCCGAACCCAATCTGCATTTCCTGCACGGTATGGTCGGCGCCTCGCAGGCGTCGCTCGGCCGCATCGAGAGCGGCTTCGACGTCGAGAGTTTCGAGAAGATGGTGGCGCTGCTGGCGGCGGCCGACCTGATCTATGTCATCGGCTCCAAACGTGCCTTCCCCGTCACCACTTACCTGTCGCTAACGCTGTCACAACAAGGTGTGCGCAATTTGCTGGTCGACAATGTCGGCTCCACTGCAATCGACCAGGTCGGCTGCATCGGCAAAGGAGATGCCGTGCTGGCGGTCTCCTTCAGCCCCTACAATTCGATCACGCCCGACCTCGTCGCGGTGGCGCATGAACGCAAGGCGCGCATCGTCACCATCACCGACAGCACCTTCAGTCCGCTGGTCCGGCTGTCGGACAGCTGGCTGGAAGTGGTGGAATCCGACTTCGCCGGCTTCCGCTCGTTGGCCGCGTCGCTCGCCGTCGGCATGGCGCTGGTCCATGGCGTCGTCGCCCGCCGCAGCAAATAAGACGCCGCTGGCACAATTGACTATCGGGAATTAGCGTTCCATATTTCTAAAAATAGAAACTTTGTTCCGGGAGGAGGAATGGAGCTTCAACTCAACGGTAAGGTGGCGCTGGTCACCGGCTCGACGCAAGGCATCGGCCGCGCCATCGCCGAGACGCTGGCGCGTTCCGGTGCAGAGGGACTGGTGATTACCGGTCGCGACAAACTGCGTGGCGCCGAGGCTGCTGCAGCAATTTCGAGAATGGGCACTCCAACGGTCATTGTCCCCGCAGACCTCTCGGACCCTGCCGCGCCAGCCCGATTGGTGGAGTTTTGCGTCTCCCATTTCGGCCGCATCGACGCTCTCGTCAACGCCGCCGGCCTGACCGACCGCGCCTCCATCCTCGACGCCAGCCTTGACGACTGGGCGTCGCTGTTCGCGGTCAACGCCCGCGCACCGTTCTTCCTCATGCAGGCGGCCATCGCCGACATGAAGAAGCGCGGCCAGGGCGGCGCGATCGTCAACATCCTGTCGATCAACGCCCATTGCGGCTCGCCGGAGCTCGCCGTCTATTCCGCCAGCAAGGGCGCGCTGGCCACGCTGACCAAGAATGCCGCCAACGCCCACCGCTTCGACCGCATCCGCGTCAACGGCATCAATGTCGGCTGGACCGATACGCCGGCCGAACGCGCCATGCAGGCCGACACGTTGGGCAACGGCCCGGGCTGGCTCGATGCTGCCAACGCCTCGCAGCCTTTCGGCCGCCTGTTCTCGACGAGCGATATCGCGAACCTCGCCGTCTTCCTGCTTTCCGACGCGGCCGGGCCGATGACCGGGACGCTGATCGACCAGGAACAGTGGGTGATCGGGGCGAACAGGTGAACGAAACGCTCAGCCCAGCGTTGCTGGAGAGGCTTCCTGCGGCTGTCCAGGCGCCGGCTTACGACCGTACAGCTCTCGCGCCTGGCATGGCGCATCTCGGCGTCGGCGCCTTTCACCGCTGCCACCAGGCGGAGTACACCGATGACCTCTTGTCGATCCAGTTCGACCGCTGGGGCGTGATCGGCATCAACATCCGCCCACCCAGCCTCGCCGACACGCTTGGCCGGCAAAGTGGGCTCTATACCAGGCTGATCCGCGACAACAGCCACATCGAGGCTCGCGTCATCGGCAGCATCATCAGGGTGGTCGACAGCCAGGCGAGTGCAGCACCGGCGCTAGACGTGCTGTCCGCGCCCGACATCGACCTGGTGACCATGACCGTCACCGAGAAGGGCTATTGCCACATTCCGTCGAGCGGCGAACTCGACCTCGACCATCCCGACATCGTCCATGACCTCGCCAACCCGCAGACGCCACGCAGCGTCCCCGGCATCCTCGCGAAGGCGCTGGAGCTGCGCCGGGCCACGCACGCCCGGCCGTTGACGCTGCTCTCCTGCGACAACATCCCTACCAACGGTGTGATCCTGGCCAATGTCGTGCGGACTTTTGCTGAACGGCGCGGCAATGATATCGCCCAGTGGATCGAAGCCAACGCCGCCTTCCCCTCGGCCATGGTCGACCGCATCGCTCCGGCAGTCATGCAAGATGACCTCGACAGCGTCGAACAGCGGTTCGGCTACCGCGATGCCGCCGTTGCCGTCGGCGAGCCGTTCCGGCAATGGGTGATCGAGCAGAGATTCGCCGGCCGCATGCCGCGCTGGGATCTCGTCGGGGCCAGCTTCGTCGACGACGTCATGCCGTTCGAGCATCTCAAGATGCGGGTGCTCAACGGCGCCCAGACGACGCTCGCCACGCTCGGCGTGCTGGCCGGGTTCGAACACACCTCGGACGCCATCGCCGACCCGCTGCTGGCAGCCTTCATCAGGCGCATGCTTGTCGAGGAAACGCTGCCGACGCTGACGCCGGTGCCAGGCATGGAGCCACTGGCCTATGTCGAGCAGAGCCTCGGCCGCTTGCGCAACACCGCGATCCGCCACCGCAACCACCAGATCGCCACCGACGGCTCGCAGAAGATCGTCCAGCGCCTGCTCAACCCTATCCGCGACCGCCTGAGCCAGGGCGCAAGCATCGACCTGCTCTCGGTACCGGTCGCCGGCTGGATGGCTTATCTGACCCAGGCCTCGGCGCGATTCGGCAAACGCTGGCCGGTATCGGACCCCTATGCCGGCCAGGTTGCTGCGATCGCCGACACAACCGGCGACGATGCGCAGGCGCTGGCTTCCGGCATCCTCGCCATCGATACGATTTTCGACCCCAGCCTTGCCGCGAACGAGACGTTCCGCAGGGCCGTAACATCAGCACTTGGCGGCCTGCTTTCGGACAATCCGATGGCAACCGTCAGGCGCAATCTGAAACAAGCCGACACCACACGGTTGAAGCGGCCGGCTCGATCTGCATAGTACAAGCCGGTCGTGAATTCGCGACCAAGGGAGGCAGTATGAAACTTGGAGTGCTCACCGCACCGTTCGCGGAGACGCCGCTTGGCAAGGTCGCCGACTGGGCAAGCGCGGCTGGCTTCGAGGCGCTGGAAATCGCCTGCTGGCCGAAATCATCGGGCGCCAGCCGCCGCTATGCCGGCACCAGCCACATCGACGCCGCATCGACTTCCGCTGCGCAGGCGAAAGAGATCGTCGCCTCACTGGCGGAAAAGAACCTCACGGTCTCCGGCCTCGGCTACTACCCCAACCCGCTGCACCCCGATGCCGCCCACCGCGAAGCTGTCATCAGCCATCTGAAGAAGGTGATCGTGCTGGCCGCCAATATGGGCGTGCCCTTGGTCAACACCTTCTGCGGTGGTGATGCCTCGAAGACCGTCGACGTCAACTGGCAGGAGGCTCTCAAGGTCTGGCCCGAGATCGTCGCTTATGCGCGCGATCACGGCGTCAAGCTCGCCTTCGAGAACTGCCCGATGATCTTCAGCTATGACGAGTGGCCGGGCGGGCACAACATCGCCTATTCGCCGCAGGTCTGGCGCCGCATCCTCGAAACCTGGGGCGGCGATGTCGGCATGAATTTCGACCCGTCGCATCTGGTCTGGCAGATGATCGACCAAGTTCGTTTCATCAGGGAATTCGGTCCCTACATGCTGCATGTCCATGCCAAGGATCTGATGATTGATCATGATGGTTTGTACGAGCGCGGAATCCTGTCTTCCGGCATAGGCTGGCAAGTGCCGCGCATGCCGGGGCTCGGCGATGTCGACTGGAGCGGCTTCTTCTCCGGCCTCTACCGCGCCGGCTATGACGGATCGGTCATCATCGAGCACGAGGACAGACGATTTGAAGGCAGCGATGATCAGGTCAAGCGGGGATTCCTGCTCGCCCGCGACGTGCTGCGCCCCTTCGTCAAATGACGGCGGAAATGCATGTCGCCGGAAAGCGGGTGGCATAAAAAGACAAGAACTTAAGACGCGCCGCCTGAATCTCTTTTCTACGCGACCCGGTTTAACGGCTTGGAACTGAACTGAAAAACAATGTGGAGGAAGTCTGAAATGAAGAAAATCCTGAGCATGGTCCCGCTGCTTGCGGGTGCTGCCTTGCTGGCCTCGGTGGGCGTCTCGTCCGCCGCGGGCAAATACACGATCGGTATTTCCAACACCGTGCAGGGCAATGGCTGGCGCGAGGAGATGGTCTGCGCCATGAAGGCGCAGGCGCTGGCTTCCGGCGAGGTCGCCAAGCTCAACATCGCCCACCGAAACACGGATTCCGCCGGCCAGCTGGAAGACATCCGCAACCTGATCAGCGCCAAGGTCGACGCCATCGTCGTCAACCCGGCCGATCCGGCCGGCATCAAGGCGGGTCTCGAGGAAGCCACCAAGGCCGGCATCGTCGTCGTTGCCGTCGACCAGGCGGTCACCGAGCCGTCGGCCTACATCATCTCCAACAACCAGGAACAGTACGCCTATCTCGGCGCCAAATGGCTGTTCGGCCAGATGGGCGGCAAGGGCGACGTGTTCTACATGCGTGGCGCGGCCGGCGCTTCCGCCGACAGCGATCGGGACAAGGGCTTCAAGAAAGCGCTGGCCGAATTCCCTGATGTGAAGGTCGCGCAGGAAGTCTTTACCGGCTGGCAGCAGGACCAGGCCAAGCAGCAGATGCTGTCCTTCCTCGCCACCGGCACGCCGATCAACGGCGTGTGGACGTCCGGCATCGACAACGTCATCGTCGACGCGCTGGTCGAATCGCAGGCGCCGCTGGTGCCGGTGGTCGGCGCCGACAATGCCGGCTTCGTCGGCCAGCTGAGCTCGGTCAAGGACCTCGTCGGTGCGGCAGTGACCAACCCCGGCTCGATCGGCGGTGCGGGTGTCACGCTCGCCCTGCAGATCCTCGACGGCAAGAAGCCGGCCCAGCAGACCGTGCTGGTCGAGCCGCAGCTGTGGGAGAACGCCACCGAGGAAGGCAAGGCCAAGCTGAAGGCCGCCGCCGATCCGTCGCTGAGCCCCGAATGGCCGGTCTCGATCTCGATCCCGGACTGGACGACGTACACCAAGGAACAGATCGTGGCGTGCAAGGGCCCGGGCGAGTAGAGCTGGGTTTGAATGAACTCACGAGGACGGCGAACTGCCGTCCTCGTTACACAGATAGCGCTCTACGGCGCCCCCCTCTGTCCTGCCGGACATCTCCCCCTCAAGGGGGGAGATCGGCCTTCATCGATGCTTTGGTCAATCGCCAACATTGCAAAGAAGAGCGCCACCGGCGGAACCGCCAATCTCCCCCCTTGAGGGGGAGATGTCCGGCAGGACAGAGGGGGGCCTCATAGAGCGCCAGCCATCAAAGAGTTGGCTCCAAAATATTTGAATAGCTTGGAACGAGACCCAACCATTTGACCAGCAACCCTCTCCTCGACGCGTCAGGCGTCGCCAAGAACTACGGCGCCGTTGCAGCGCTTCGCAACGCGTCGCTCTCCGTCCTGCCGGGCGAGGTGCACGCCTTGATGGGCGCCAATGGCGCCGGCAAGTCGACGCTGGTGAAGATCCTGACCGGCGCCATCTCCGCCAATGCCGGGCGTATCCTGATCCGTGGCGAGGCGCGCGACATACGCTCGCCCGCCGCCGCACGCCGCGCCGGGCTGCTGCCCGTCTACCAGGAGCCGTCACTGATCCCCGATCTCGACGTGCTTTCCAATCTGCGGCTGACCGGCACGCCGGTCGAGCCGTTCCGCGCCTGGGTGCGCGAACTCGGCATTCCCGACCTCGATATCCGCGATACCGCGCGCGACATTCCGCTGGCCGTGCTGCGCGTGCTCGACCTGGCGCGCGCACTGGCCGTCGAGCCCGACGTGCTGCTGCTCGACGAGATGACCGCGGCGCTGCCCGCCAATCTCGCCGAAAAGGTGCTGGAGGTGGTGCGCCGCCAAGGCGACAGCGGCCGCGCCGTGATCTTCATTTCGCACCGCTTCGTCGAAATCTCGGCGCTTTGCAACCGTGCCACCGTGCTGCGCGACGGCGAGACCGTCGGCGTCGTCGACATCGTGCCCGGCGTCGAGGAGAAGATCGTCGAGTTGATGCTCGGCACCCGCATCGTCAAGACTCATGTCGCCGCCCGCAGCGCCGCCCAGAAGGCAGCGCCCGCCCTTGCCCGGCCGCGGCTCTCCGTGCGCAATCTGCGCGTCGGCACCAAGCTCAACGACGTCTCCTTCGATCTGGACGACGGCGAGGTCGCCGGCGTCGTTGCACTCGAAGGCCAGGGCCAGGACGAATTGTTCGCAGCCCTGGCCGGCTCGATCCGACCATCGGGCGGCACAATCGAAGTCGATGGCCAGCCGGCAAAGTTCTCGCACCCGATCGACGCCATCCGCGCCGGCATCGCCTATGTGCCGGGCGACCGCGCCGAGGCGCTCGCCATGCAGCGCTCGGTGCGCGAGAACATCGCGCTGCCCTTCAGTGCCGCGCTCCGCAACTGGGGGCCGATCAACATGCGCCAGGAGCGCGCAAAAGTGGTCAGCGCCATCGAACGGCTGCAGATCGACACCCGCGCGCAAGGCGAGGTGCAGCGCCTGTCCGGCGGCAACCAGCAAAAGGTGACCATCGCCCGCTGGATCGCCGCGGACGCCCGCACCATCCTGTGCTTCGACCCGACGCGCGGCATCGATGTCGGCACCAAGCAGGAGATCTATAAATTGGTGCGCGAGCTTGCCGGCCACGGCAAGTCGGTGCTGTTCTACACCTCCGAACTGGAAGAGGTGCAGCGTGTCTGCGACCGCGTCATCGTCATCTTCGGCGGCCGCGTCGTCGACATCTTCCCGGTCGAGGAAGCCGATGAGCCGGCACTGATGCGCGCCGCCTACGGCCTGCCGCGCGGCGCCAAGGCGGATATCGGCATTTTGGCTGATCCCCAATCCCCGTCTTTGGGGACGAACGCATGACCCACTTCCTGCGCCGCCAGGGCTGGGTCGCCGGCCTGTTCGCTCTCCTCTTCGCCCTGTTCATCATCACAAAGCTGATCCAGCCGGCCTATGGCAGCGGCGATTTCGGTTCGCTCGCGCGGGCGGTTTTGCCTTACGCCTTTGCGGTGGCCGCGCAGACCGTGGTCGTCATCGCCGGTGGCATCGACCTGTCGGTCGCCGCCATGATGGCGCTGACCAGCGTCACCGCTGCCTCGATGATGGCGGGCGCCTCGGAGGAATACGCACTGTTCGTGGTACCCTTCGTGCTCGCCATGGGTTTCGTGCTCGGGGCCGTCAACGGCATGCTGATCGTCGTCACCCGCGTACCCGACATCGTCGTCACGCTCGCGACCCTGTTCGTGCTGCAGGGCGCTGCCCTTCTGGTGCTCGACGCGCCGGGCGGCGGGGCCGCCGAATGGCTGAAGGGGTTGATCTCGGGCACTGTGCCGATACCCGGCCTGCCCGACGCCATCGACGCCTGGCTGCCCAAGGCGCTGCTCGTGCTGGTCGTGTGCCTTTGCATCATCTGGATACCGCTCAGGCGTTCGCGCCTTGGCCTCTCTATTTACGCCATCGGCTCGAGCGAGCTGGCGGCGTTCCGCAGCGGTGTGCCGGTCAAGCGCACCCGTATCATCGCCTATGCATTGTCGGGCCTGTTTGCTGCCATGGGTGGGCTGGCGCTGACCATGAGCACCGGCATCGGCGCGCCCATCCCCGGCCCCTATCTGCTGGCCAGCGTTGCGGCGGTGGTGCTGGGCGGCGTGGCGCTCGGGGGCGGCAAGGGCGGACTGCTCGGCCCCATCGTCGCCGTCTTCGTGCTGCGGCTGGTGCGCACCGACCTGACGCTGCTTGCCATCGACCCCAACGTCACCGCCATCATCGAAGGCGCCATCATGGTCGCCGTGGTGATGTTCGGCGCGTTTATTACGATGCGGGGGCGGCAATGATGAGGGAGCATGAAATGGAGCGTAGCGCTCTACGGCGCCCCCCTCTGGCCTGCCGGCCATCTCCCCCACTTGTGGGGAGATTGGCAGCTTTGGCGCCCCGCTCTTTTCTGCAACGTAGGAGATCGGCGAAGGCCGTGATGACATCCGATCTCCCCACAAGTGGGGGAGATGTCCGGCAGGACAGAGGGGGGCGCCGTAGAGCGCTATCCTCCCAGAACACCCCCTGCCCCACCCCATCGCGAACCGGACCCACCCCATGAGCACCACCGCGATCACTCCCGTCCCCTTCGGCCGCCGCGTAAAGCGCTTCATGGCCGACCGGCCGCTGATCCCGCTGATCATCCTGCTCGTCATCCTGGTGGTGATCCTGCAGATCCTGCGTCCCGGCATCGTCAACGAGCGCTGGATCGCTAACACCATCAAGTTCGCCATCCCCCTGGCGATCCTCGCCGGCTGCCAGACCATGACCATGCTGACCGGCGGCATCGACCTTTCGGTCGGTACGGTGGCGACGATGAGCGCCTTCATCATGGCCACGCAAGTCGTCAACCAGGACCCGTCGGTAGCCTTCCTGCTGGCGATGATGCCGGCGGTGCTGATCGGCTTCGTCAACGGCATCGGTGTCGGCGTCTTTCGCGTCCACCCGCTGATCATGACGCTGGGCACCAGCCTTATCGGCACCGGCTGCCTGCAGGTTTACCAGCGCACGGTGATTGCGTCGGGTGCGAAAATCCCCGACTTCCTCGCCTGGCTCGGCACCGGCCTGACCTGGGGCATCCCCAACGCGCTGCTGCTGTTCGTGCCGCTGGCGGCGCTGATCGTGTTCACGCTCGCCCGCACCGGCTTCGGCCGCCTGCTCTACGCTGTCGGCGACAATGAACGCGCAACGCGCCTGTCCGGCGTGCAATACTGGCAGGTCATCACCGCGCTCTACATCATCTCCAGCGTGCTCGCCGGCATCACCGGCCTGCTCTATATCGGCCTGATCAAGGCCCCATCGCTCTCGCTCGCCGAACCGCTGGTGCTGCCCTCGGTGGCCGCCGCCGTCATCGGCGGCACCTCCATCTTCGGCGGCCGCGGCGGCTACACTGGCACCATCATCGGCGCGCTGATCCTGACCGTGCTGACGACCTTGCTGACCATCCTGCAGATGCCGGAGGGGGCAAGGCGGATCCTGTTCGGACTGATCGTGCTGTTCGTGACGGCGGCGTATTTGCGGATTGTCGAGGAGCGGTGAAGAGGACCATCTGCAGCATCCTGCGAGCTTGCTTCCAGATCGCATCAGAAATTAGCATCCTTTGAAAAGCTCTCCGGTCGGCCGGCTTTGGAAACGACACGCAATGGCCTACCCCAAAGCGCGTCTCCTCACAACGCCAGGCTCCCCTGCTCCATTTCCTCGGCATTGGGGTCGCCCGGGGCCGTGGCCCAGGCCAGCTCAACCAACGTCACGGTGCGCCTGCCTACCCCGTCGAGCTGGCAGACGATGAGCCCCTGCTCCTCGATATAGGTCAGGAGCCGCCGGGCGCGGCGCAACGAGTGGGAGCCGTAGGCGCGGGCAATCGCGGCGTCGCTCGGGCACGGCCAGCCTTCCTTCGCCGCACGCGCGATCATCATGAACACGCCCTGCATGTCGTCGGGTAGCAGCGAAGCGCGCACCGAGACATCCTGCCAGGCGTCATCGCCTGCCGCCATATCGGAGCCGAGGCCGGCGCGGGCGCGCGTCAGCATGCGGCGGAACTCCGGCAGGTCGGGCACGACCGAGGCGAGGCCCTCGATGCGGCAGCGGACCACGAATTCTTGATAGAGCACGCCGATGACGCGAAAGCCCGCGTCGGGCTGCGCCAGGATGGCGCGCAGCACACGGTCGACGCGCTCGCGACGCTCCGCCAGATCCTCGGCGCTGATTTGCGGCTCCACCGGTTCGGGGCGGATTTCCAGCGCCGCCGACTTCGCCGCCATCAGCTGGTCGAGCAGGTCCGGCGACGCCGTCCTCCGCTGCGGCCGCGCGGTATCGGGCGGCGGAGCGGCCAGAATGATCGCCCGTGCATCCTCCAGCGCCGCCTCCGGCATCGCCATCAGCCGCGGCGTGCCGTTGCGCGGGCTGGTGTCGGTCGGGCCGATGCGAAGCCCCAGCGGACGGCGCGACAGCGCTGGCCCCAATGCCATGAACTGCCCGCGCTCCAGGTCGCGAAACGCCTCCGCCTGGCGCCGTTCCATGCCCAGAAGATCGGCGGCGCGCGCCATGTCGATATCGAGGAAGGTGCGGCCCATGAGGAAATTGGACGCCTCGGCGGCGACATTCTTGGCGAGCTTGGCCAGCCGCTGGGTGGCGATGATGCCGGCCAGCCCGCGCTTGCGGCCACGGCACATCAAATTGGTCATGGCGCCAAGCGAGAGCTTGCGCGCTTCGTCCGACACTTCGCCGGCCACCGCCGGCGCGAACAGCTGCGCCTCGTCCACGACGACCAGCATCGGGTACCAGTGGTCGCGGGCGACCTCGAACAGCCCGCCGAGGAAGGCGGCGGCGCGCCGCATCTGGTTCTCGGCATCGAGCCCTTCGAGATTGAGCACCGTGGAAACGCGATGGATGCGTGCGCGCTCGCCGGCCGCCTGCAGGCCACGCTCGGTATGTTGCTCGGCATCGATGACCAGATGGCCGTAACGGTCGCCCAGTGAGACGAAGTCACCTTCGGGGTCGATGATGGTCTGCTGCACCCAGGGCGCGCTCTGCTCCAGGAGCCGGCGCAAAAGATGCGATTTGCCGGAGCCCGAATTGCCCTGCACCAAAAGCCGGGTGGCCAGCAGTTCCTCGAGATCCAGGTTCGCCGGGGCGCCGGCGGTCGTGTGTCCCATCTCGATCGCAACGGTCATTTCGACTCAAGGCTCCTTTCGCAGACGGGCTTATCAACTGGGTCACAGCCCGTCGAGCACGCATGGCCGTCAGTTCCGCGTTGCGCACAGTTGCCCTGACGCGATCTGTCGGGCGAACCCTGTGGATAGTAACCAGTGGTTCACCATCATCCGGCGTTCCGATTGCAGATACCAAGCATCCGCCTAGCCTGACCTCGCATCGCGTCCCCAACGTGGTGCGTCCCAACTCCGCCCCTGGCGACCGACGTTTTCAAGTTTCTTTCACAGTATATGTCGGTCGCCAATTTGGCGTGGTCCCCCATCCTGCCCTCACATCGTATGGACCCGCTCCATGGCGCAAACTTTGGGTTGACCCCTTCGGACCGCGAGGCGACACTCCACCCAACGCTGCAGGTGCGAGGAGGAATGTGATGGACGAACCCGAACGGTGGCGCCACATGTCAACGGCGCCGAGGGATGGGAGCCGTATCCTGGTCACGGTGCGCCCATCCGAACAGGGGCCGGCGGAAGTCGACCTCGCCTATTGGTCACGCGCTGACCAATTCGCCTCGGAAGGCTGGCGCGCGTCGGACTCTTCGCCAGGGCGCGTCATCGAATACGCCGAACCGGAACTGAAATGCTGGATGCCGCTGCCGACAGCCAATCTCAGCCGCGCGTCCATGCCGGCGCCGTGGGAAGGCGAAGACGCCCAGCAGTTGGATGGCTCGGGGATTTGAGCGAGAACGGCTGAAGATTGGCGAAAGCGGCCAAACGGCCAATCTCCCCCCTTGTGGGGGAGATGTCCGGCAGGACAGAGGGGGGCGCCGTAGAGCGCCAGCGTTCGCCACAAACAGCCATGCCTCTTGGCTTCCGCAGGCAATTTCCAATCGCAAGCTACATCGCCGACTTTGCTTGCTCGGGCAAAAAGCTCGTCGTGGAGGTCGATGGGGTTCAGCACGGCGACGCCGATCCTGCGATGGCCGACACCCTGAGGACGAAGCGCCTGGAACAGGCTGGCTGGACCGTCCTTCGCTTCTGGAATGACGATGTCATCCGCGACATCGACAATGTCTGCCAACATATTGTCATCGCGGCAGGTTTGGCTGACATGCCCTGATATGTTGGCGGGCCAACGCCCCCCTCTGTCCTGCCGGACATCTCCCCCACTTGGGGGGAGATTGGCGGCATCACCGTCGGCTCCTAGAGGTCACCTCAGAATAAAAACGCGGCCGTGGCCGGGTTCGGCCCGTTGCGGCCATCGGGCGAATCCATGCCCCGGATCGTCTGCAAATCCTGTGCATCCAACTCGAAATCGAAGACATCGAAATTGGCGGCGATGCGATCCCTGCGGATCGACTTTGGAATGACGATCAGTCCCTCCTGGAGATGCCAGCGAATGATCGTCTGCGCCGCGGACTTACCATGCTTCCTGGCAATGCCGCCAATGGTCGGATCGCTCAGCAGCCGGCCGCTGCCCAGCGGGCTCCAGCTTTCGATGCGGATGTCATGCCTGGCATGAAAGTCCCGGATGCCGCGCTGCTGGAACTGGGGGTGCAGTTCGATCTGGTTGACGACGGGCGTCACGCCGGTCTCTGCGATGATCCGCTCCAGATGGTCCTGATTGAAATTCGAAACGCCGATCGACTTGATGCGGCCGGCCTGCCGGAGTTCAACCAGCGTCTTCCAGGCCTCGACATATTTGTCCTGGCTGGGCACGGGCCAGTGGATCAGGAACAGGTCGATTTGTTCAACGCCGAGCTTCTCCATCGTCTCGTCAAAGGCGCGCAAAGCCGCATCGCGCTGGTGCGCGCCGTTGCGCAGTTTCGAGGTGATGAACAGCTCGCCACGCGGCACGCCGGCGCTTCGAATCGCCTCTCCGACCCCTTCCTCGTTCTGATAGCCTTCCGCGGTGTCGATCAGCCGATAGCCGGCCTCGATCCCCCAACCCACCACTTGCGCCGTGATGTCCTGATCGACCTGCCACACACCAAGACCGAGCTGGGGAATGGCGAAGCCGTCGTTCAACGCAATCTTCTCAGGCATGGTGAGCTGTTCAGACATGATGCGGATCCCTTGCAAAGATGGTCCAGGCGGCCCGCCCGGCGCACGCCCTATCTAGGTTCCACAGGGGGCGACGGCCAGACGGCCGCGGATAAATTTGCCGCGAGCGATCCACCGTCCTGATCTTTGGTCGGAAGATTCGGCCTCACCGCGGCCGGCGCACAGCCCGCACCACGCCGGCGGAGGTGCTGCCGCAGAAGAGGCGGTCGCCGCCATCGGATTCAAGCCCGGATACCCCTATGCCGGCCGGCATGTCGAGCTTTTCCAGAACCTTGCCTGACTGCGGATCGACGCGGCGCAAATCGCTCTGGTCGCCTTCCCAGGTGGCGTGCCACAGCTCGCCATCGACCCAGGTAACGCCTGTGACGAAGCGGTTGGATTCGATGGTGCGCAGGATTGCCCCGGTCTCGGGGTCGATCTGGTGAATCCTGCGCTCGCGGTATTGCCCTACCCAAAGCGTCCCTTCGGCCCAGGTCAGCCCGGAATCGGCGCCACCGCCGGGTGCTGGAATGGTGGCCAGCACCCGGCCGGTATCCGGATCGATCTTCTGTATCAGGTCGTTGGCAAGCTGGAAGAAATAGTGGCCATCATAGGCGGTGCCGGCATGCGCGGCGACATCGATCGAGCGCAGCACCTGCCCGCTTTCCGGATCGAAGGCGTTCAGCTTCTCGCCCGAGGCAAACCAGACATTGTCGCCGTCAAAACTCACTCCGTGCACCCTCTCCACCCCCGGAAAGGGTCCGTACTCGCGCAGGACTTCGGCCGCTGAATGTTTCATGTCTTGATCCTCACTGAGATGGTCCGATGTCCCTTACTAACCACTCGGCAGCGGGGACGGGAGTAACAAGGTCGTCGTGAATCCGGCCACCGGCGGCGTCATCCAACGCCGCGCCCGTCCGTGCCCGAAAAACTGCACCTTGCCGGCCTCGCCAAGCTGCTCCAGCGCCCGCTGCACGCTGCGCTGGCCGGTGCCAAGCGCCAGCGCCAGCGCCGAACTTGCCCAGGATTCACCATCGGCTAGGAAGGCCAGCACCGTCGCGTGCCGCTCCTCGATCGGCCGCGCCAGCACCACCACCTCGCGCGCCTCGCGCGGTGCCAGCGCGAAGCCTTGGCTGGTCGCGCCGATGTCGGCCAGCCCCCGCAGTTCGGCGCGCAGCCGGCCGATCTCGACCCGTAGCCGCGCCCGATGCGATTCATCGGCGTGCCTGCCGCCAAAGGCTTGCGCGATCAGTGTTGCCCTCGACACATCCGCCGGCCACGCTTCGGCGAGCGTGCGTGCCAGCGCAAAAAGCACAGGGCGCGTTGCCAGCGAGACGCTTGTTTCCTGCTGGCGCACGACATAGCGGAAGCTATCGATCACCAGCGCCGGCGACGCCTGCAGCGCCTCGACATCCTCGAGCAGCAAGGGGCGCTGCTCACCACCGGCGATCAGCCGCGCCGCCGGCGTGTCCAGCGTCAGGAAAGCGCTGTCTACCTCTGCGATCAGGCCCGCAATGCCGGCGCGGCGGGCGGCGTGGCGGGCCCACTCCAGTGCCCTGCGCGCCGGCTTCGTCTTGAGGCGCCGCATCGCGATGCCGGCGACGGCGAGCTCGTGCGCGGCTCGCGAGGCCGGCGGAAGCGGCATCGGATCGAGTCCGGCCAGCACGCCTTCGGCCTCGTCGAGACGGCCGATCAAAAGCAGGCGCCGTACCTTGAGGTGACCGGCATGCGCGGCGTTCAACCGGTCGCCGTGCTTTTCCAGCGTCGCCCGCGCCGCGTCGAGCGCCTTGTGCGGCCATCCCAGATCACGCGACACCAGAGCGATCTCGGCCTCGGCGACGACGCATCTGGCGCGCGCCACCGCCTCTTTCGGGCCGAAGGCACGCGTGGCCCGCCGCAGCAGCGCCTTGGCACGATCGAGATCGCCGAGCTGCGCCATGGCGATGCCACGCAGCGCCAGCGCCGGCGGGTCTTCGCGCAAGGCGACACGATCCAGCGCGCCGAGCGGATCGCCCCCAGCCAGCGCCAGTGCCGCCGCGGTGATCAGCGAGTCCATTCAAATCCCGTCACACTTGTAACTCCCACCCCAGCGCTCAGCGCCCTAACTTAAGTCATGGCCGCCAACCAGCAAGCCGTATCGGCAGCGGCACAACAAGGGAGAACCACGCGATGAATGACACTGTCGAGGGCACTGAGCGGATGCGCCACCCCTGCTGCGGGCCGGCTCTTTCAAATCCCGTCACACTTGTAACTCCCACCCCCGCGCTTGACCGCCCTATTCCAGCTCACAGCAAGCAACCACACGTCGCAACGGCGCGACAACAGACTGGCAAAGGAGACGACCAATGACCAAGCAGACCGCAATGAAGACCCCGCCGATCGTTTCAAGGCAGGACTGGGAAGCCGCCCGCGAGAAGATGCTGGTGAAGGAGAAGGCCACGCTGCGCGCCAAGGATGCGCTGGCCGCCGAGCGCCGACGCATGCCGTGGATGGAAGTCGACAAGGACTATGTGTTCGAGGGACCGAATGGCAAGGCGAGCCTGCTCGATCTGTTCGAAGGCCGCCGGCAGTTGATCGTCTACCGCGCCTTCTTCGAGCCCGGCGTGTTCGGCTGGCCCGAGCATGCCTGCCGCGGCTGTTCGCTCGGCGCCGATCAGGTCGGCCACCTCGCCCATCTCAACGCACGCAACACCACGCTCGTCTACGCCTCGCGCGCCCCGCAGGCCGACATCGCCCGGCTGAAGCAGCGGATGGGCTGGGACATGCCCTGGTACACCATCACCGACAGTTTCGACAAAGACTTCGGTGTCGACGAATGGCATGGCCACAACGTGTTCATCCGCGATGGCGACCGCATCTTCCGCACCTACTTCATCAACAGCCGCGGCGACGAGGCTATGGGCACCGTCTGGAGTTATCTCGACGCGACGCCGCTCGGCCGCCAGGAGATCTGGGAGGACTCGCCGGAAGGCTATCCGCAAACCCCGCTCTACTCCTGGTGGAACTGGCACGACAATTACGACGCCGGGCCCGACAAGACATGGGAACAAGTGTCGGCCGCCGGCGAAGCCGCGTTCCGGGACAAGGACCAGTAAGGATTTGGCGAGAGCGCTCGGCGCATGCCCCAGCTTGGGTTCCTCGCCCCGCCAAAGGCGGGGAGAGGTGGCCGCGTAGCGGCCGGAGAGGGGCTTTCGTAGGGCGCTTTCCCCCTCTCCGTCTCGGCTCCGCCGAGCCACCTCTCCCCACTCTCGTGGGGCGAGGAACCCAAGTTCTGCCCTCGGTACGGCACAACCATCAGGGAAAAAGACCATGCTCGATATCCATACAGCCACCAGCGAAGCGATCCCCGAAAACATCAATGCGTCCACGCTCAGCATCGCCGATTGGCTATGCCTTGCCGCAGCCCCGACCTTCGCCGTCATGGCGCTGCTTACCTGCATCTTCAGCGGCGATGCGGCCATGCTGTGCATGGGCTCCTCGCCACTCACCGGCATGGCCGCGATGTATCTCCTGATGAGCGCCTTCCATCTGGCGCCCTGGCTGCGGGTGATCTCCGGCCGGCAGGTCCGATAGGTCCATCGCGCCGCCTCAATTTTAGACATCCCACAGGTCGGAGACTCGTTAGGCTGAGAGGCGGAGGCGGGATCTCCAGCATCACATAGATTGCCGCAACGAAGCGCTTCAGGTCGCGATGTCATTAACCGGCAGCAAGGGCTTGGGAAGATCAAGCTCCCCAAGCCCGCCGCGCAGCTCGATCTCGATGTCGCGGCAGATCTGCGAGATCGGAACGTCGTTGGCATTGCCTTCGAACGGATTGGCGCTGCTTTCGCCGACCTGGTCGAGCGACATATAGGCCCAGCCGAGGAGCGTGCTGAACGGGATCGTCAGCCAGATCGCGATCGGGCCGAGCATGCCGCCCAGTTTGCCCATGTCGGCAAAGACCGGAACGACGCCGAACGGCAGCAGGGTGCAGAAGATCATGACGAACATGGAGCTCACGATGGCGTATTGCCGGGGATAGGGATTGTTCTTGATGCGGTCGCAGCGCGCCTGCTGATCATGGAAATCGCGGATCAGCTTGATAAGTTCGACATAGATCTGCGGAGGGATTTTTGCGTCCTTGAACAACGCATTGACCTGGACCGACTGCATTTCCAACAGGGCTATCGCCGGCTGAGGTGACTTCAGCACGTCCTCGGCCTGTTCGGCCAACAGCGGACGCAGCTCGCCGTCGACCGAACTCGCATCCTCATGGATGCGGTAGCGCCGTCGGTATTCGACATTGGCGGCTCGCGCCATGGATTCCCACGGCATCGGCCGGCGCAGAGAGAACCGTAGTGCGGTCATCCAGGCGATATGGCGGTAGATGAGTTGCTTCGCCGTCGGTGCATCGATGAAGTCCCTGCAGAAATTGGACCACAACCGGCTGCTGGCCGTAATTTGCGTAAAGGCCTGCAGCGCGTCACTGCTGCGGGTGAACACCTGCGAATTCTTGAATCCGGCAACGAGTGACACAGTGGTGCCGAGCACGAGCACGACCGACCATGGCACCGAGAAGCCGGCAATTCCCGGAAGACGGTACGCCGCCACGGCCAGCCCGCTTACCACCACCATGTAGATGACGCTGCGCCGCGACCAGAGCGCGAAATCTATCACCTTGTAGGAACGGCCTACATACATCGGATGCCCCTCAAATCATGGACAGGTCTGGTTGTGCGCGGCCGCAATCCGGCCGCCCTCACCGTCCCTTTACAGCCCCAAACCGCAATCCGTCCATCAAGAGCTTGACCAGCCGGCGCGAACGGTCGCGCCACTCCGGCGTGTCCGGCGCCGAGTAGATGCCGGACAGTGCGTGCAGCACATCGGACGCGTCGACGTCGCCACGGATGGTGCCGTCGGCTACCGCCCTCTCGACCAGTTGCCGCAGGGCCTGCGAGACCCGGCCGGACGTGTCGGAGAACAGCCTCGAATTGGTGTTGAGCAGGATGCGCAGGCTGGTCGCCAGGCCGCGCTTGGTGGCGATATAATCGACGAAGCGCTGCATCCACTGTTCCAGCGCGATATCGGATTGGTGTTTTTCGGCAAGCTCCCCGGCGGCCGCGCACAGCGCCTCCACCTCGCGCCGGTAGACCACTTCGACGAGATGCTCGCGTGTCGGGAAATGCCTGTAGAGCGTGCCGATGCCAACGCCGGCCTGGCGCGCGATCTCTTCCAGCGAGGCATCGATACCGCGCTCCGCAAAGACGGATGCCGCCACCTCGACCAGCCGGTCGCGATTGCGCTGCGCATCGGCACGCAGCGGCTTTGCCTCTGGGGCCCCGTCTTCGGCGACGGTCTTGTCTTCAGCGATGGCGGGCGGCTCGGCGGCCAATTTTTTTCTCCACATCGTGTCAGGGGGCTTGAACCCAATCGGGTCAACCCCCACGTAAATAAACGGAGGCGCCTCCGATTTAGTGGAGTACCTTTATCATATAAGCAGGAAACCCCGTATGTCACGTCTTTCGAAGCCGCAAGGTCACTGGAGACTGGCGAAGGCCGCGAAGAGCGTTATCTCCCCCCTCGAGGGGGAGATGTCGCCGAAGGCGACAGAGGGGGTCGCCTCACATAGAGCGCTAACCTTCATTCGTCGCAGGAGGTTGCACCCGGTCGAACCGAACCCCTCTGCCCTGCCGGGCATCTCCCCCTCAAGGGGGGAGATTAGCCATCGCCTGCCCATTCCTTCCCATCCGCGTCAAGCAACTGGAGCCAGACGCCCATGACCAAAACCACAATCCCCGTCCATCTCGATATCAATGGCCACCATCACGAGCTGCAACTCGAGCCGCGCGTCACGCTGCTCGACGCCTTGCGCGATCGGCTCGGCCTGACCGGCACCAAGAAGGGCTGCGACCACGGCCAGTGCGGTGCCTGCACCGTGCATGTCGATGGCGAGCGCGTGCTGGCCTGCCTGACCCTGGCCGCGCAAGTCGAGGGCCGCACCGTCACCGCCATAGAGGGGCTTGCACGGGAGGGCGAAATGCATCCCGTGCAGGCTGCCTTCCTCGAACAGGACGCCTTCCAGTGCGGCTATTGCACGCCCGGCCAGATCATGTCGGCGGTGGCCTGCATCCGCGAAGGCCATGCCGGCTCGGATGACGAGATTCGCGAATACATGGCCGGCAATCTCTGCCGCTGCGGCGCTTATCCGCACATTGTCGCCGCCGTTCGCCAGGCTGCATTGGAGGTCGCATCATGAAGGATTTTTCCTATCTGCGCGCCGGCTCGGTCGATGCGGCAAGACGGGCAGCCGCCATGCCCGGTGCCATGCTGTTCGCCGGCGGCACCACGCTCATCGACCTCGCCAAATGCGGCGTCGCCGAGCCCGAGACGCTGGTCGACATCACCCATCTCACGGGGCTGAACGGCATCGAGGTGAACGAGCGCGGCGCCATCATCGGCGCGCTCGCCAGGATGAGCCACGTCGCCGACCACGACGGCATCAAGAGCCGCTTCCCAGCCGTCTCGGAAGCGCTGTGGCAGGCGGCTTCCGCACAGATCCGCAACATGGCGACCATCGGCGGCAATCTGATGCAGCGCACGCGCTGTCCTTACTTCCGCGATCCGGCGAATTTCCCCGCCTGCAACAAGCGGGAACCCGGCAGCGGCTGTTCGGCCATCGGCGGCGTCACAAGGGGCCATGCGGTACTCGGCATCAGCGAAGCCTGCATCGCCATGTATCCGGGTGACCTCGCCGTGGCGCTTGTCGCCTTCGACGCGATCGTGCATCTCGGCGATCGCCAGGTCCCGGCGGACGATTTTTTCCTGCTGCCCGGCACCACGCCGAACAGGGAACACGCGATCGAACCGGGCGAGATGATCACCGCCATCGAGATCCCCGGCTCGGCCTCTGCCCGGCGTTCGACCTATCTGAAGATCCGCGATCGGCAATCCTATGAGTTTGCCGCGGCGAGTGCCGCCGTCGGCATCGAGTTCGAGGCCGATGGGCGCACCGTCCGTGACCTGCGCGTCGCGCTTGGCGGCGTCGCGACCAAACCCTGGCGGGCGCGAGCCGTGGAGGACGCGCTGAAGGGCAAGGTGCTGGAACCAGATGCTGTCCGCGCTGCCAGCCTGCTCGCGATCGAAGGCGCCGTCGACCATGGCGCCAACCATTACAAGATTGAACTGGCGCCGCGTGTCGTCGCGCGCGCCATCCTCAAAATGGGAGAGACGGCATGACCGTTCACAACATCAGACATGGCGACGCGTCCGACGGCGCGCTGGCGCAAGCCGTCGGCGGCCGGCTGTCGCGCGTCGACGGCCCGGCCAAGGTCACCGGTGCCGCCAAATACGCCGTCGAGCAACAGCTCGAAGGCCTCGCCTATGCCGTGCTGGTCGAAAGCACGATTGCATCGGGTAAGGTGCGCTCGATCGACACCGCGGAGGCGCAGGCGGCATCTGGCGTGCTGCAAGTGCTGACGCCTGACACCATCATCAGCCTGAGGACAGCGGCGGACTGGTTCGGCACGCCGCCGCCGGACAAGCCCTATTGCCCGCTGGCGCGCGACATCACCTTTTCGGGCCAGCATGTCGCCGCTGTCGTCGCCGAGACCTTCGAGCAGGCGGTTGCGGCGGCGGCATTGGTCAAGGTCAGCTATGACGAGACGCCTTCCATCGTCGACCTCAGCGACGGCAAGGCCGGCGACGGCATCCCGATCGACGCCATGACCAAGGAATGGGGCGACGCGCAAGCCGCCTTCGCCTCGGCCCCGGTGCGCATCTGCGCCGCCTACAACACGCCGCGCGAATACCAGGCGCCGATGGAGCCGCATGGCCTGATCGCCCGCTGGGAGGGCGATCAGCTCACCGTTTGGGAGCCGAGCCAGTGGCTGGACGGCATGGCGCGCACCTATGCCGAATGGTTCGGCGTGCCGTTCGAAAATGTGCGCCTGGTCTCGCCCTATATTGGCGGCGGCTTCGGCTCCAAGGCGCTGGCGCTCAGCCATGGCGCGGTGGCGGCATGTGCCGCCAAAATGCTCGGCCGGCCAGTGCGGCTGGTGATGACACGGCCGCAGACCTTCACCGGTTACGGTGGCCGCGCGGCGACGCGCCAGACGGTGACGATCGGCGCCGACCGGCAAGGAAAAATCCAGTCGATCGTGCATCGCGGCATTAACGAGACGTCGATGGACGGCATGTGGGTCGAGCCGCTCGGATCGGTCACCTCGATCATGTACGCGACGCCGAATTTCTCCTCTAAGCAGAACGTCGTGCGGGTCAATTCAGTGGTGCCGGGCGCCATGCGCGCGCCGGGCGAAAACCCCTCTGCCTTCGGCATCGAGAGCGCCATTGACGAACTCGCCTACGAGGTCGGCATCGATCCGCTGGAAATCCGGCTGAGAAACTATGCCGAGCAGGATCCGGAAGCGAAAAAAGCCTGGTCGACCAGGCAGTTGCGCGAGGCTTTTGCCACCGGCGCGGAACGCTTTGGCTGGTCCAGGCGCACGCCCGAACCGCGCTCGATGCGCGACGGCAACCAGCTGATCGGCTGGGGCGTCGCCGCCGGCACCTATCCGGTGCGGCGCGCCTATGGCGAGGCGATCGTGCGCATCCTGGCCGACGGCTCGGTCGAGGTCGAAAGCTCCTCGATCGACATGGGCCAGGGCACCTACACCATCCTGGTGCAGACCGCCGCCGAAACGGTCGGCGTGCCGGCCGATCATGTCGTGGTGAAGCTCGGTGACTCGCGCTTTCCCCGCGCCGGCGTCGCCGGCGGGTCGCGGCTGGCCGGTGTAATGACCGGCGCTGTCCATAAGGCGGCGACCTCGGCGCTCGACCAGCTGATCGGGCTGGCGATCAGCGATCCACGCTCGCCCTTCCACGCGCTGCAGGCGAACACTTTGGTGGTCGCCAACGGCCGCATCGCGTCGCCGCGCGGCGACGGCCCCGATGTCTCGATCGCCGAGTTGCTCACAAGCGTCGGCCGCGACCACATCGAAGCCACCGGAGACACCATGCCGGCCAACTCGACGCCAGAGGATCGCTACAAGAACTACACCACCATCGCCATGGCGCTGCCGCACACCGAGGGCGACTACTCCCGCCATAGCTGGTGCGCGCACTTCATCGAGGTGCGCGTCGACGAGGATTTCGGCACGGTGCGCGTGTCGCGCGTGGTGTCGGCGCTGGATTCGGGTCGGCTCTACAACCCGAAGCTCGCCGAAAGCCAGTGGAAGGGCGGCATCATCATGGGCATCGGTCAGGCGCTGCTCGAAGAAGGCATCGTCGACCGCCGCCATGGCCGCATTGTCAATAACAACCTCGCCGATTACCTGGTGCCGACCAATGCCGACATTCCCGACATCGAGGTGATCTCGGTCGGCGTCCCCGACCTGCACTCCTCGGTGCTCGGCGGCAAGGGCGTGGGTGAACTGGCGATCGTCGGCGTCGCCCCCGCGATCGCCAACGCGGTGTTTCATGCGACGGGCAAACGGGTTCGGGATTTGCCGATCACGCTGGAGAAGCTGATCTGAGGGTGAGAGCGTGATCTCCCTCTTGTGGGCAGGGCTATCGCATATGGATTCTTGCGAAGAAGACCCCCACCCTAACCCTCCCCACAAGGGGGAGGGAACGCTGCCGCGTGCCTTTATTTCTTCTTTGGCGCCGAAAGACAGCGATTCGCCTAGGTCAGCGGCAACGGAAGTCTCCCTCCCCCTTGTGGGGAGGGGTTAGGGGTGGGGGTCCGTGCCGCGCAGACATCTCAGGAGTTCCATATGCGATAGCCCTGCCCTTGCGGGGGAGATTATCCGCTTCCCTACCACTCCAACCCGAACACTAGCTTGCCGAAGTGCAGGCCGCCGGCGGCCATGTGTGTGTAGGCTTCGACCGCTTCGTTCTGCGAAAACACCTTGTCGACGACCGGCTCGATCCTGGCCGCACCGATGGCGCGGGCGGCGTCGCGAAGGTCGGACACCGATCCGGTGTTGTTGCCGACCACCTTCAATGCCTTGATGATGATCGGCAGCAGGTTGATGGTGGCCTCGGCGCCGGTGACGAAGCCGATAGTGAACAGCGTTCCGCCAGGCGCGGTGGCGTTGACGGCGCGGGCGAAGGTGGCGGTGCCGCCGGTCTCGACGACAAGGTCGGCGCCGAGGCCGCCGGTCAGTTCCAGCACCTTGCCGTCCCAGTCGGGCGTCGCGCGATAGTTGATGAGATGATCGGCGCCCAGTGCCTTCGCCCGCTCCAGCTTCTCGTCCGACGACGAGGTGATGACGACGGTGGCGCCGGCGGCTTTCGCAAGCTGCAAAGTGAAAATCGAGACGCCGCCGGTGCCGAGCAGCACGACGACCGAGCCCGGCCCGACATCGGCGGCACGGATGGCGTTCCAGGCGGTGGTGCCGGCGATCGGCAGCGTCGACGCCGCCTCGAAGGAGAGATGCGCCGGCATCGGCACGACCGAATTGCCCGGCAGCGCGACATATTCGGCCAGCGACCCCGGCAGCGAGACGCCGCGCATCTGCGTCATCTCGTAAGGCCGCGGCCGGCCACCGATCCAGCGTGGCTTGGCATGGACGATGACGCGATCGCCGACGGCGAATCCCGTAGCCCCCTCGCCCAGCGCGGCGATCTCGCCGGCGCCGTCGGCGACTGGGACGAGCGGAAAGCTCGGTCCGGGATAATTGCCGCTCGCCACCGCGACATCGACAAAGTTGAGGCTCGCCGCACGCTGGCGGATCAGCACCTCGCCGCGCTGCGGTTCGGGGGTGGCAATGGTGGCGGCGCGGAAGGCGTCCAGCCTGGGTTGGCTCAGTTCGATGGCTTTCATGGTTTCACTCCGGTGGGACGATTGATGGGTTGAGTGAAGCTATCTGATGCGATATGTCTGGATAATCCTAGCTTTTCACATTTCAGTACTGTGATTTATGCAGCAATCCTACGAGTCGATGACCCTTGCCGAAATGGCGGCCTTCGCGGCCATCGCCGAGGCGCGTTCCTTCACCAGGGCGGCGGCGCGTGTCGGGCGCGACGCGACCATCTTGTCGCGGCGCCTGCAATCGCTGGAGGAGCGGCTGGGCGTCAGGCTGCTCCGTCGCACGACGCGCAGCGTATCGCTGACCGAAGCGGGCGCCGAATTCTTGGTGCGGGTGCGCGCCATCCTCGCCTCCGTGGACGAGGCCGAGGCTGCCGCGTCGGCGCATGCCGGCGGCGGCCCGCGCGGTCTGCTCAGGTTGGCGCTGCCAGGCACGTTCGGGCGCATGTGGATCGGGCCGCTGCTGCCTCAATTCCTTGCCGAATTTCCCGATGTCCGCATCGAAGCCGAATTCTCCAACCGTTTCGCCGATCTGGTCGCCGAGAATTTCGACGTCGCCGTGCGGCTCGGCGCGCTGGAGGATTCGCGCCTGGTGGCGCGCAAGGTGGCGACGCGGCGGCGGCTGCTCTGCGCCGCCCCCTCCTATCTCGCCCGAAGGGGCAGGCCGGAGACACCGCGGGCACTGCTCGAACATTCCTGCCTGGGCTTCAGCGGTTTCCAGACCTTTCCCGCCTGGGAGATGACCGACCGCGAGGGCCGGAGCGTGCGCGTCGAGGTCTCCGGGCCGTTGGTCACCGATGATGCCGAGGTGCTGGTCGAGGCCGCCGTGCAAGGCGTCGGCCTGATGATGAGCACCGACTGGCTGGTCGGCCGCGAGCTCGCCGACGGACGGTTGGTGCCAATCCTGGAGGACTGGACGCTGGCCGACGAAGGCGCGATCTATGTCGTCACGCCCTCAACCAAGGGACAAGCCGCCAAGACCCGCGCCTTCGCCGACTGGATCGGCAAGCGCTTCGCGCCGGAGCCGCCGTGGCGGGGCTGAGGGCTGCCAAAGTGATTGGCCGGCAGGCAGAGAAGCGCACTGTCCCGTGCAGGCACAGTATCCTTGCCGCACCTTCAGAATACATGTGAAGGGCAAAGTCCGGAGACTCGTCGATATCAGCGCCCTTCACTGAGCTGCCAGCGGCGTGCCTATATCCGAGACGAGTTTGACGAGATCGGCTTGGCGTCTCGTGCCGGTTTTGGCGAAGATGCGGTTGAGGTGGGTCTTCAAGGTGTTTTCACCGATACCGAGCGCCAGCGCGCTCTTCGACGCGGACAATCCGCTGCCGATGCGCAGCAGGACCCGCGCCTCCGCGGGCGTAAGATCGAAGAGAGTGGCGAGAACGGCTTCCGGGAGTGGAGAAGAAGACGTCGTGGTCGAAACGAAGACGGCGGCACAGGCGGGCCGGAAAGCCGCGCGAGCGGTTCCTTCGGTCAACGGCAATATGTAGGCGACGGCGGGCGGCTGACCCGGGGCAGAAATGGGCAGGCCTATACCGCGGGAGCCAAGCGAGGCATCCGCGCTCGCGGCACTGGCGATTGCATCCAGCAGGGCGCGGGCCACCGCCGAATTCTGCACCTGGAGCAGGCCATTCCTGGAAAGAATGGGACCTTGCAGCGAAAACATCCGTTCGGCAGCCCCATTGGCATGGAGGATTGCCCCGTTGGCGCCGGTAAGAACGACAGGCACGGCGAGATGATCGAGCACCTGGCGATAAAGATTGGCGGTCACGCGGGCCTGATCGAGCAGATCTCCAATCAAGGACGCACGGCGCAGGTGCGGCGAGAGCAATGCCAGGAAGCGCTGTTCTTCAGCTGATATGATTCCTCTGTCGGCCCGCGTGGTGCAGCCCATGAGCCCGATCCGGTCCGGCGTATGGACGAATTTGGTGATGCAGGCTTCGCGCAATCCCTGCGGTTTGGCCCAATTCTGGAAAAATGGCGTCTGCTGGAGGTCGGCTTCGCTCATATGCGACAGCGTCGCAACGGGCGTGTCGATGTCGCCGACAACCGCGGCCTTCAGCCCGGGAATTGCGTCAAAGTCATAATCCTCCTGGAGCACGCGCATCTGCACGGGATCCCAGGGCGATTGGGCCGCGAAGCGGCCATGATTTCCGGCAGTGCTGGCAAGCGCGATGGTCGTGTAGGCTGCGTCGACCGCCTCTGTGATCCGGGTCATTACCCCGGCCCAGCCGTCGGGGTTCAAAACGCAATCGTAGATATCGCCAATGATCGAAGAAAGGACTTCGCCGCTCAGTCTCTCCACCACGCCTCCATTTCACGTGCCCACTTCCATGGATGGCGGGCGGCGCCTCGTTGTCAAAAGGCCGATCTCACTTGAAGGATTTTGCGGCGTCATACTTTCGGGTGACGCCATGCGATGTTATACTTGGTTATGGGTTCAATTCAATCAGTTGAACGCCAGATGATTAACCGTCCTGGACTAGAAGACATTTCGTTCGATATTCTTTGAAGTTGTGGTCACCGGGGGGTTCCATTGTCGCGAAAGACGGTGTTTTCATCGACTCAACTGCCGTCGCATCTCAGTGACCGCGATCGATTTTCCCTCTGGCAAGATATCCATGTCGCGGAAATATGGTCGGTCGAATACGGCATATCGGAAAACCTGCCTTTCCAAGCCGCGATCGAAGCCACGGCTGTCGGATCACTGGTTCTCGGCCAGATGTCGGGAACGATCAAGCATGCGACGAGGAAGGCAAGCAATATCGCCGATGACGGCAACGACGGTTATCTCCTACTGATCAACAAATCCGACACGCTGCTGACCGGGGCACAGGTTGGCCGCGACTATGGTGTCGGACAGGGAGAAGCGGTCCTCGTCACGGCATCGGAGGCGCTGAAAATGAACGGTTCCGACAGCAATGTTTGGACAAACGTTGTGGTCCCGCGCGCTGTCCTGACACAGGCCTTCCCGCAGATCGATGACAGGCTCGCGTTGAAGATCGGCGCCGAGAACGAAGCTCTCGATTTTCTCAAGCGTTATTGCCAACTCCTTGAAACCGGCCGCCCTCTCGTCTCGCCCGATCTGATCGCCCACGCGACGGAAACGATCGTCGATTTGATCGGCCTGGTGACAGGCGCCAAAGGCGAGCCTGCCGAATTGGCGGGCTTGCGCGGGTTGCCGGCGGCCAGGCTGCAGGCGGTGCTGGCAAAGATTGCCGAGAATTTTTCCAACCCCGGCATCTCGGCGCAGGGCGTCGCGCAAGAACTCGGCTTGTCGGCGCGCTATGTTCACGATCTCCTGCAGGAGACGGGTATCAGCTTTTCCGAGCGCGTTCTCGAACTGCGCCTGCAGACCGCCCACAAAATGCTTTCGCAGAGACAGAATAGCGAGATGCGCGTCAGCGAAATTGCCATGATCAGCGGCTTCAGCGACGTGTCGTATTTCAACCGCTGCTTTCGCCGCCGCTTCGGTTACACGCCAACGAGCGCCAGGTAGAATCCGGATACCGGAAACACGACCCGATTTCCGATTCCCTCACTGTTAAAAGCCGAGATCCCGCGAGATCGATGGCGCCAAACTGCCACAGTGCAGGGAAAAAGCACGGCACCTCGCTCCAGTCCAATTCCAGTGCGGTCCTGCCCAAGACAACAACCGGGCTCCGGTGACATGTCGGCCCTAGGCTGAAATGACTGCCATGTCAGGGGATTGAATGCTGCAGAATATATTTGGATGCCGCAAGGCAAAGGCGTTGAAGTATCTGGCGCTGACGTCGACCGCTCTGGTCGGTCTTGGCCAGCCAATCGCCGCCAAAGCAGCCGATTTCTGGTTCGGCACCACCTCCACGGATTGGTTTACCGCCGGAAACTGGAGCGCTGGGTCGGTCCCGACGGCGGCCGATATTGTATATATCAGCACAACGATACCGAATCCGACTGTTATCAACGCTGGCAGTGCTTTTGCGGACGATATTTACCTTGGCTTTACAGGTTCTTCGGACGGCAGCCTTGTCATTTCGAGCGGTACGTTGACGACCGACCGAGCATTCTTATCCTGGGGGGATAACTCGACTTCTGATGGCACCGTAACAGGTGCCGGTTCCTCGTGGACCAGCGGCAGTCTGGTGGTTGGTAGTTTCGGGCTGGCTACGCTCGATATCCTCAATGGCGGTGTCGTGACGGATGTTGTGGGTATTGTTGCCGGCGGCAGCAACGCTCAAGGCGTCGTAAAGATCGATGGCGCCGGCTCGACGTGGCTTAACACTGATGGCCTCACGGTCGGCAGTTCCGGCGTTGGCGCGCTGACGGTTTCCAACGGCGGCAAGGTCAGCAGCGACAGCGCCTATATTGGCCGATATTCAGGTTCGACCGGTTCGGTGACGATCGATGATGCGGCCTGGACAAACATTGGAGCGCTCTATGTCGGCTATGATGGCGACGGCGAGCTGGTAATCATCAACGGCGGCGCAGTCAGCAACGACGCGGCCTATGTTGGCAAATCGGCGGGCTCGACCGGCATGGCGTTTGTCGGCGGCGCAGGTTCGACCTGGACCAACAGCGGAAATTTGTCCGTCGGCCTCGACGGGACAGGCACGTTGATGATCTCGAGCAGCGGAAAGGTCAGCAATGCTTCGGGTTATGTTGGCGCCTTGGCGGGTTCGATCGGCAAGGTGTTCGTCGACAACTCGACCTGGACAAACAGCGGATCGCTGAGTGTCGGCGATTTCGGCACCGGCATTCTGGCGATCAGCCACGGCGGCGGCGTCAGCTCCAGCGGGGGGGCTATTGGCGCGAATGCCGGCTCGACCGGCACCGTGTTCGTCGAAAATGCCGGCTCGACCTGGACCAACAGTTCCAACCTGGCTGTCGGCGATTTCGGCACCGGCACTCTGGCGATCAGCAACGGCGGCGCTGTCAGCAACGACAGGGCCTATGTCGGCAAGTCGGCGGGCTCGACCGGCATCGTGATCGTCGCCGACTCGACTTGGACAAACAGCGGATCGCTGATCGTCGGCGATTTCGGCAAGGGCGCTCTGCAGATCATCCAAGGCGGCGCTGTCAGCAACAGCTGGGGGGCTATTGGCGCGAAGGCAGGCTCGACCGGCATGGTGTCAGTCGACGGTGCCGGCTCAACCTGGACCAACAGCTCCAACCTGGGTGTCGGCGATCTCGGCAACGGCACTTTATCGATCACCAACGGCGGTGTTGTCAGCAATGACTGGGGCTATATCAGCAATACGGTGGGTTCGACCGGCGCGGTGGCTGTCGACGGTACCGGATCGAAGTGGACGAATAACGGCAATCTCTACGTCGGCCGTGCCAGCAAGGGCGCGCTGACAGTCTCGAATGGCGGCAACGTCAGCAATGACTCGGGCTACCTTGGCTACGAAGCCGGCTCGATCGGTACTGCGGAGATCAACAGCGCGGGCTCCTGGATGAACAACGGAAATCTCGTTGTTGGCTACGGCGGCAGCGGCACGCTGACGATTTCAAACGGCGGCGCTGTCAGCAACGCCAGTGGCTATGTCGCGCTCGAAATCGGTTCGGAAGGCGAGGTCTCGGTCGATGGACAGGGTTCGACCTGGACGAATTCCGGCGACCTGCTCGTCGGCTTCAAGGGCGCCAGTACGCTCCAGATCACCAATGGCGGCTTCGTCGCCAACCAGGCCGCGAGCCTTGGCGAATTCGATACAGCCACGGCGACCGTGACGGTAGACGGGCCCGGATCCTCCTGGAGCACCGATGATCTTCTTGCTGTCGGCGGCAGCGGTCACGCGACACTTTCCATTTCCAACGAAGGTTCGGCGGACGCCGATCACGTCTTTGTCGGCCAGTCAGCAACGGCCACAGGTGCAGTTGCCGTCGACGGCATGGGCTCGAAATGGACCAACAAGAACGGCATGTTGCTCGGTGGTCTCGGAAGCGGCACTCTTGCCGTCACCAATGGCGGCATCGCCTCCGGCGGCCTCACCGCCATGGCGATCGGTGCCGATGCCACGGGCCAGGCAACGGTCGACGGCCCGACTTCGCTGTGGGAGATGCACGGCGAGCTGGTGATCGGTGTCAGCGGCACGGCTTCGGTGACGCTCTCCAACGACGGCACCGCTCTGGTGGACTTGGCTACCGTGATCGCCAGCCAGGCCGGCTCGACCGGCACGCTTAACATCGGCGGCGCGGCAGGCGCCGCGGCGACGGGCGCCGGTGTCCTCGGCTCGGCCACGTTGCAGTTCGGCCTCGGCACCGGTGCGCTCAATTTCAACCATACCAATACAAATTATGCGTTCGATGCCGGCATCAGCGGACTGGGCACGATCAACCAGATCGCCGGCAACACCAACCTGACCGCCGATTCGAGCGGCTTCACCGGCGCGACCAATGTGAGCGGCGGACGGCTGGCCGTGAACGGTTCGCTGGCCAACTCGCTGGTGACGATCACGGGCGGCACGCTGGGCGGCAACGGCACGGTGGGCGGCATCGTGGCGCAGTCGGGCGGCATCATCGCGCCAGGCAATTCGATCGGCACGCTCAATGTCGCGGGCAATCTCGACCAGGCGGCGGGCTCGATCTACCAGGTCGAACTGAACTCGACCGGCCAGTCCGATCTCATCCACGCGACGGGCACGGCGACGATCGCCGCCGGCGCGGTCCTTGATGTGATCAAGACGGACGCCGCACCTTACGTGGCGGGCACACATTACACGGTGCTGCAGGCCGACATGGGCGTTACCGGCACCTATACGATCAGCGGGCTAGGACCGTTCACCGGACTCTCCGCCAGTTACGACCCGACGCATGTCTATCTCGATGCGGTGCAGGCAAAGTCCTTCGCACAGGTCGGCCTGACGCCCAACCAGATCGCCACCGGCACCGGCGCCGAAGGCCTTGGCAGTGGCAATCCGCTGTTTGATGCTATCTTTGCTTTGCCGAGCGAAGCCGCCGCACAAGATGCCTTCGACCAGCTGTCGGGCGAGATCCATGCCTCGGCCAAGGGCATGCTGCTGGAAGACAGCCGTTTCATCCGCGACGCCGCCACCAGCCGCATCCGCGCCGCCTTCGGTGATGTTGGCGCAGCCGCATTGCCCGTCATGGCATATGGCGAGGGCGGCCCGGAAATGGTCGCCGCCGACACCGACCGTTTCGCCGTTTGGGGCCAGGCTTTTGGTTCCTGGGGCAATACGGACTCCGACGGCAACGCCGCCGCCTTCGACCGCTCGACCGGCGGCCTGCTGGCCGGCGCCGACACCCAACTCGGCAGCTGGCGCGTCGGCCTGATCGGCGGTTACAGCCATTCGAACCTTGATGCCGACGATCGCAACTCCAGCGGCGACGCCGACAGCTATCATCTCGGCCTCTATGGCGGCACCAACTGGGGCGCCATCGCTTTCCGCACCGGCGCCGCCTACAGCTGGAACAGCCTCTCGACCAAACGCGCCGTCGCTTTCAACGGTTTCGCCGACGCGCTGTCGGCCGACTACGATGCCGGCACCGCGCAGGTCTTCGGCGAGCTCGCTTACAAGGCCGATGCCGGACAATTCAAGTTCGAGCCCTTCGCCAACCTCGCCTATGTCAGCGTGCACACCGATGGCTTCAGCGAAACGGGCGGTGCTGCCGCGCTGACCAGTGCCGGCTCGACCACCGATGCCACCTTCACCACGCTAGGCCTGCGCGGCTCGACGGATTTTGCGCTCGGCGGTGTGAATGCCACCGCGCGCGGCATGCTCGGCTGGCGCCATGCCTTCGGTGATGTCATGCCAAGCTCGACCTTTGCCTTTGCCGGCGGCGATCTCTTCACCATCGCCGGCGTGCCGATCGCCAGGGACGCGGCCCTTGTCGAAGCTGGGCTCGACCTGCATCTCGCTGCCAATGCCACGCTCGGCCTGTCCTATGCCGGGCAATTCGGCGGCGGCGGCATCGATCAGGGCGCCAAGGTCGATCTCGGTATCAAGTTCTGACGACGGGCGGAAATGACATCGCCGCGCGGTCCATGAAACCGCCCGCCCCTACTCCGGCGACGGCACCGGTGGCTTCGACGTGACCGCAGCACCGAAAGCCGCGGCAATGACGGCTGCGATCCCGGCGCATTGCGTGGTGGTCAGGCTCTCGTGCAGGAACAGGAAGCCGGCCAGCGCGCCCAGTCCCGGCTCCAGGCAGGTCAGCGTGCCGTAGATGCGTGCCGGCATCCGGGTCAGCGCCACCATCTCCAGCCAGAACGGCAGCGCGCTGGAAAACAGGCCGACGAGCAAGGCACTGACCAGGATCGACGGCGCCAGCAGCGCGGTTCCCGCTTGCGCCACGCCGAAGGGCAGCACCAGCACCGCGGCGATGGCCATGCCGTAGGCGGTGGTGCGCGAGCCCAGTTCCGCGCCGGCCTTCTGGGCCAGCACGATATAGAGCGCCCAGAAGCCGCCGGCCGCCAGCGCCAGCATCACTCCGGTCGGGTCGAGCGGTGCGAGTGAATGAACGAAGGGCGACAACAGCACGATGCCCGCCACCGCCAGCGCGATCCAGGCAAAGTCGGTGGCATGCCGCGAGGCCAGCGTCGCCACCAGAAGCGGCCCGGAGAACTCCAGCGCCACCGCGACGCCGAGCGGGATCCTGGCAAGTGCTGCATAAAACAGTAGGTTGAGCGCACACAGCGTCACCCCATAAGCGACCAGCCACGGCAAGGTGGCGCGCGACGGCCGCATCTGCCAGGGCCGCAGCACGGCGATCAGCATCAGCGCGCCGATGACCAGCCTGAGCGTCGTCGTGCCTTGCGCGCCTATCTGCGGGAAGAGACTCTTGGCGAAGGTGGCGCCGATCTGGATCGACACCATGGCGCCCATCAGTGCCGCGACGGGCAAGGGCGCGGCTTCGCGACGGGCAACCGGCGTCGATGTCATTTCAATTTCACCCTTCCCTGCCGCTCGGCGCAAGCCGCGTCGACGGCATCGGGATAGGCCGAACCGACCTGCCTGTCGTGAGGCAGCGGGCAACTGCCTGCTGGGGCACGGCCAGGAAACTGGGAGCCGGTTACCGCGCCGCCAGTTTCGCCGCCATCCTTGGCCCCACCTTGACGTCGACGATCTCCGGCCTCGCGCTGTCGACCGCGCCGTCCCAACCGCCGCCAAGCGCCTTGTTGAGGGCTATGTAGTTGGTCGCCAGCAGGACGCGGCTCTGCAGCAGCGAATCTTCGGCCGAGTAGAGCGAACGCTGGGCGTCGAGCACGTCGAGAAGGCTGGTCTCGCCGGCCTTGTAGAGCGTGCCTTCGAGCTGTGCCGCATCGCCATAGGATTTCGCCGAAGAGGCCAGCCTGCCGATCCTGATGCGCTCCTGCGACAACAGCACGAGCGCGTTCTCCACGTCTTCGAGCGCAGTCAGAACCGAAGACCGGTAGGCGATGAAATATTGGTCGCGCTGCGCCTTGGCGACCTCGACGGCCGCCTTGAGCTGGCCGGCATTGAACATCGGCACGCTGAGCGTCGGCCCGAACGACCAGCCTATCGACGAATTCTTGCCGAGGTCGCCGAGCTTCAGCGCCGCCGTGCTGATGTCTCCGGTCAGGCTGACCGAGGGATAGCGGGCCGCCTCGGCCTGGCCGATCTTGGCGGTGTATTGCGCGTATTGCCGTTCCGCCATGCGCACGTCGGGACGCGACAGCAGGATATCGGCGGGAATGCCGGTCGGGATCGGCAGGCGCGGCGTCGGGATCGGCGCGCCGCGCTTCAGCCGCTCGCTGAGTGCAGCCGGCGGGCGGCCGGTCAGCACCGAGAGACGATGCACGGCCTCGGCATAGCTTGCTTCCAGTGTCGGCACCGCGGCTTCGGTGCTCGCCGCCTGCCCCATCGCCTTGGCGACATCGGCGGCGGTTGCGGTGCCCGCCTGCGCCATGGTGCGGGTGAGTTCGGCGGTCTGCCGTTGCGATACGGCGGAGCGCCTGGCGAGCGCGGCGCGCGCCTGATAGCCGCGCGCCTGGGCATAAGTGGACGCGACGTCGCCGACCAGCGTCAGAAGCGTTGAGCGCAACTCCTCCCGCGAGGCGTCCAGCCCGTAGCGCGCGGCCTCGACGCCCCTGCGGTTGGCGCCGAACAGGTCGAGTTCCCAGCTGGCGTCAAAGCCGGCCTGGTACTCGCTGTAGGTAGCGTTCGAGCCTGACGTAGTCTCGGCCGACTTGTTGCGGGTCACCGAGCCGGAGCCGTCCACCGACGGCAGCAACGTGCCGGTGCTCTGGCGATAACTGGCGCGCGCCTCGCGGATCTTGGCCCTGGCGGTGGCGACATCGAGATTGCCGGCAACAGCTTCCTCGACCAGCGTGTTCAGCTCGGGATCGCGCAGCCGCTGCCACCATCTCGACAGCTGCGCCGGCTGGGCCGGCTTCGCCTGCTTCTGGCCGCTCCAGCTTGCCGGCATCGCCAGGATGGGCGCCTGATAATCCGGACCGACGACGCATCCTGCAACCAGGACAGCGGTGAGCATAGGCGCAAGGAGCCGCCCCGCGGCCACCGAGCCACGTTCCAAACCTGTCATGTGAAGTTTCCTTATTGCTGGTTGGCCGTCACCGGCGTCTCGCCCGTATCTTGTTTTGCCACCTTGCCCTTGAAGATGCGCCGCACCGTGACGAACAGCAGCGGCACCAGGAACACGCCGATCACGGTCGCCGCGATCATGCCACCCATGACGCCGATGCCGACTGAGTTCTGCGCGCCGGAGCCAGCACCACTAGCAATCGCCAGCGGCAGCACGCCGAGGATGAAGGCCAGCGACGTCATCAGGATCGGCCGCAGCCGCTGTCGCGCTGCCTCCAGCGTCGCCTCGATGAGCCCCATCCCGGCTGTCTGCCGCTCGATGGCGAACTCGACGATGAGGATGGCGTTCTTGGCGGCGAGACCGATCGTGGTCAGCAGGCCGACCTTGAAATAGACGTCGTTGGACTGGCCGAACAGGCTCGCCGCCAGCAGCGCGCCGAAGATGCCGATCGGCACCGAGAGCATGACCGCGAACGGGATCGACCAGCTCTCATAAAGTGCTGCCAGGCACAGGAATACGACCAGCGCCGAGATCGCATAGAGCGACAGCGCCTGGTTGCCGGACAGCTTCTCCTGATGCGACAGCCCGGTCCATTCGTGGGAGTATCCGGCGGGCAGCTGCGCGACAAGCTTGTCGATCTCGTCCATCGCGGCACCCGAGCTGACGCCTGTGGCCGCCGCGCCCTGGATCTCGACCGCCGCCGAACCATTGTAGCGTTCGAGCCTGGGCGAGCCGAATGTCCAGTGGCTGGAGGCGAAGGCCGAGAACGGCACCATGGCGCCGTTGGCATTGCGGACCTGCCATTTCCCCAGATCTTCCGGCTGCATGCGGAAATTCGGATCCGATTGCAGGTAGACAGGCTTCACCCGTCCGCGGTCGATGAAATCGTTGACGTAGTCGCTGCCCCATGCGGTCGACAGCGTGTTGTTGATGTCGGCAAGGCTGACGCCCAGCGCGCTGGCTTTTTCCTGGTCGATGTCGACCGAGAATTGCGGCTGGTCCTCCTGGCCGTTGGGCCTTGTGTTGGCGAGTACCTTGCTCTGCCCGGCCAGGGCCAGCAGCTGGTTGCGCGTCTGGATCAGCGCGTCATGGCCGGCGCCATTGACGTCCTGCAGATAGAAATCGAAGCCGTTGGTGTTGCCGAACCCCTGGATAGCGGGCGGGGCAAGCGCGAAGACCTGCGCATCCCTGATCTTGGAGAACGCACCCATGGCGCGGCCTGCGATCGCCTGTGCGGCCATGGCAGGCGATTTTCGCAGGTCGAAATCCTTCAGCCGCACGAAGGCGATGCCGACGTTCTGCCCGGCGCCGCCGAAGCCGAAGCCGGAAGCGGTGAACACCCCATCGACGGCATCTTTCTCCTCTTTGAGATAATGGTCGGTCACTTCAGCCAGCACGCGCTCGGTGCGGTCCTGCGTCGCGCCGACCGGCAGCTGCACACTGGTGATCAGGATGCCCTGGTCCTCTTCCGGCAGGAACGAACTTGGCAGCCGTGCAAACATCCAACCCACGGCGACGACGATGGCCAGGAACACGACGAGAAAGCGCCAGGACCGGTTGATGATGCCGTGCGAGCCGTCGCGATAGGCTGTTGTGCCGCGATCGAAGACACGGTTGAACCAGCCGAATGGACCCGTCTGTGTCGCGTGGTCCTTAGGCGGCCGCAGGATCGTGGCGCACAGTGCGGGCGTCAGCACCAGTGCGACCAGCACGGACAGCACCATCGCAGAGACGATGGTCACCGAGAATTGCCGGTAGATGATGCCAGTCGAACCGCCGAAGAAAGCCATCGGCACGAACACCGCCGAAAGCACGGTGGCGATGCCGATCAGAGCGCCCGTGATTTCTTTCATCGACTTGCGCGTCGCCTCCTTCGGCGACAGGCCTTCCTCCTGCATGACGCGCTCGACGTTCTCGACGACGACAATGGCGTCGTCGACCAAAAGGCCGATGGCGAGCACCATGGCGAACATGGTCAGCGTGTTGACGGAATAGCCGAACAGCGACAGCACGCCGAACGTGCCGAGCAGCACCACCGGCACGGCGATCGTCGGGATGATGGTGGCGCGCAAATTCTGCAGGAAGATGAACATCACCAGGAACACCAGAACGATCGCCTCGGCCAACGTCTTGACCACCTCCTCGATCGACAGCCGCACGAAGGGCGAGGTGTCGTAGGGATAGACGACCTCGACCCCTTGCGGGAAGGTCGAGCTCAGCCGGGCGATCGTCGAGCGCACCGCCTCGGCGGTGTTGATGGCGTTGGCGCCGGTCGCCAGGTTGACGGCGACGCCGGCCGCCGGCTTGCCATTGTAGTTGGCTTGCGTCGTATAGCTTTCGGCGCCGAGTTCGACGGTGGCGACGTCATTCAATCGGACCAGCGAGCCGTCCGTCTGGCTCTTCAGGATGATGTTGCGGAACTGTTCGGCGGTCTGCAGCCGGCTCTTGGCCGTCACGGTGGCATTGAGCTGCTGGCCCTTGCGCGCGGGCAGGCCGCCGAGCTGGCCGGCCGAAACCTGCGTGTTCTGTGCTTCGATGGCGGTAGCAACGTCGCTCGGCATCAAGGCATATTTGGCGAGCTGGTCCGGGTCGAGCCAGATGCGCATGGCATAGCCGGAACCGAACAGCTGCGTCGAGCCGACACCCTCGACGCGCTTCAGCGTGTCGTTGACGGTGGCATCGACATAGTCGGCGAGATCGGTCGAATTCATCTTGCCGTCGGTCGAGACGAAGCCGATGACCATCAGGAAGCCGGTCGAGGATTTGGAAACGGTGATGCCATTGCTCTGCACCACCTGCGGCAGCTGCGACTGCACCAGCTGCAGCTTGTTCTGCGTCTGCACCTGGGCGGTGTCGGGATCGGCTGCGGTGGTGAAGGTCAGCGTGATCGAGGCCGAACCGGTCGAGGTCGACGTCGCTGTCATGTAGTCGAGATTATCGATGCCGGTCATGCCTTGCTCGATGACCTTGGTCACCGAGTTTTCCACCGTCTGCGCATCGGCGCCCGGATAGGTGGCGCTGATGTTGACCGTGGTCGGCGCGATCTGCGGATATTGCGAGATCGGCAGCGAGGTGAGCGCCAAGAGGCCGCCCAGCATGATCACGATGGCGATCACCCAGGCGAAGATCGGCCGATTGATGAAGAATACGGACATCGCTCAGTTCCCGGTCGCGGCGGCAGGCGCCGGTTGCTTGCCGCTATCCGTCTGGGAAGAGCCGGGTATGGCCGACGTCTGCCCGCGATCCTTGACCTCGCCGGTCGTCTCGTCGATCGTCACTTCGACACCCGTCGCATCGCCGCCGGGGCGCACCAGCTGCATGCCCTCGACGATGACACGATCGCCGTCGCCGACACCCGAATCCACCAGCCAGTTGTTGCCGACGCTGTTGCGCATTGCGAGCACCCGCGTCTCGACCTTCCCCGCGGCATTGATGACCATGGCCGTCGCCTCGCCCTTGGTGTTGCGGCTGACCGCGCGCTGCGGCACCAAGAAACTATTCTGGGCGACACCTTCCTCGACCAGCGCGCGCACATACATGCCGGGCAGCAGCAGGCGGTCGGGGTTGGGGAACTCGGCCCTCAGCGCGAAGGTGCCGGTGGTCTGGTCGACATTGGCGCCGGCGAATTCCAGCTTGCCGGTCTGCGTGTAGATGGTGCCGTTCTCGAGCTTCAGCTTGACGCTGACATTGGGGCCGCTGAACTTCAGCCGCCCTTCCGAGATCGCCTGGCGCAGATTGAGCAGATTGGTGCTCGATTGCGTGACATCGACATTGATCGGATCGAGCGCGCGGATGGTGGTCAGCACCGTGTCCTGGTTGGCGGTGACCAGCGCTCCAGGCGTCAGCGTGGATTTGTCGATGCGGCCGGCGATCGGCGCGGTGATCGAGGTGCGGTCGAGGCTGATGCGCGCCGTCTCGGCACTCGCCTTGGCCGAGGCGACATCGGCCTGGGCCTGCGCCAGCGTAGCGGCGGCATCGTCATAATCCTGTTTGGAAACGACGTTCTGCTTCAACAGGCCGGCATAACGATCGAACTTGGCCTGCGCCGTAGGCACCGCCGCTTCCGCCTTCTGCTGCGCCGCGACCGAGCTGTCATAGGCCGCCTTGTAGCTTGCCGGATCGATCAGGTAGAGCGGCTGCCCCGCCGCAACCTCGCTGCCCTCCTTGAACAGGCGCTGCTGGATGATGCCGTTCACTTGCGGGCGCACCTCGGCAACCAGCGAGGCCGCCGTGCGCCCCGACAATTCGGCTGTGATCGCGACCGATTGCGGATGCAAGGTGACGAAACCGACTTCCGGTTTGCCGGCCGCGCCCATGCCGGCGGGAGCGCTGGTCTCCTGCGAGCAGGCGGCCAGCAGAACGGTAGCGGCGAGCATGGCGGCCCAGGGCGCGAGACGGCGTGGATTGGCCAAACGAAACTGGCTAGGCTTGAAAGTCATGGCCTGGATCTTTCCTTGGAGTTGCGTGCGCGTTGGCGTCGGGCCGCTCGGTCGAGGGCATGCCGGCCGATGTCATGACGATGAGCCGCGCGCACTTACGGGCAACGTCGAGCGATGCTTCGAAGCGGCTCATGTCGCGCGCTCCTTCTCGGCGGCCGGAGCGTACCCGAGGATCGAATAGCCGGCCGCGATGCCCCTTCGCGTCATTATGCCGATCAGCGGCGACATGCCAACCACCTTGCCGGAGTCTCACGCGATCTTGCGGTCATGGTTTCCGTGGCTGTTTGGCGAACCTGAAAGCGGAAGCGACAGCCGCCAGGCGGCGAAGCTCAGGCGGATCGCGCCCTTCAGCGTGTCGACCGGCAGGGCCAGCGGCATGGCGCGCTCGGACAGCGGAAGGCCGCGTCCGGCATGGCCGAGCGACAATCTCGGACTGGCGGACGCGAGCAGTCGCAGCATCATCATGGCTTCCCACATTGTCGTGCTTCCATGCGTGATTCGAATTGGACTGAAACGAGGGATGGCGGAGCCGCCATCCCTGAAGAACCGGCCGGCCCGAGAACGGGTTGGGTACCGGACCGGCCGGTGCAGCCGGTCAGGGTTATCAGTCGTTCCCGGGCTGGGACGGGAGCTGCCTGCCATCGTTGGGCAGGCCTCTGGGGCCGGCTGCATCGTTCGGCGAGCCGTCCCAGGGACCGGGGGGGGATCCATGCGGAGGTTCCGCCGAAGCGAGGAGTTCGAGCTGTTCGGGCGTCAGCTTAGCGCGCAGTTCAGCGATCGCCTCCTTCAGCTTGCCGGCCGAGACCGCGCGAGCAGTGACGTCGTCTGCCAGCTTTTCCTGGAAGGCGAAGGGATCAGGCTTGCCGCCGAGACCCACCGCGTCGGGAACCTTCGCTTCAGGACCTCCGGGACGATCAGGATCATCGGGCCGCCCATGGTCGGACCGCGGCGGCGAAAGCACGGCCTGCAGCGCGCTGGTATAGTCGCGCCAGGCGTCGAGCTGTTCGGTGCGGATGCCGACGCGGGTCTCGAGCGCGGCCAGCCGGGCCGCCAGCATGAATTCCGGCGGCGGCCCCATGCGGCGAGGGCCAAAACCTTGTGGTCCAAAAGCTTGCGGTCCAAAACCCTGCGGGCCAAAACCCTGCGGACCATGCCGCATCGGTCCATGCGGTCCGGGCCCATTCTGGCCGAACCAAGCCATTGGGCCATGGTCGGGTCCATCCTGCATTGCCATGACCGGTGGCGCCTCGCCGAGGCCCCGATCGGGCTGTGCCGCCAGCACGGGGTGAATTGCGGCGATGGAAAACAGGCCGAGCGCAAGAAGTCTGCTTCGCATGACGGTGTTCCTTTCTCTCATGCTTCGGACAAATGAGAGGATAGGAAGCGTGTTTGTCCGCTTCGCGTCGGCGTGTTGCCGAAGGTTTCCGCAAAAGGGCAATTTGTTTCCGAATGTTTCCACGCGCCGGCCGGAAACATTCAGTTGCAATTTTCCATGCCGCTTGGGCGCGGCTCTCCCTATAATCGCGGCCAAGCCCCTACAATCACGGGCAAGGGCACGATGATGCAGTCACAACCCCATATCCTCGTCGTTGACGACGACCGCGAGATCAGGACGCTTCTCCAGCGCTATCTCGACGGCCAGGGCTTTCGCGTCTCGGCGGCGGCGGACCGGCGCGAATGCGAACAGAAGCTTGGCCAGGGCCAATTCGACCTGATCGTGCTCGACGTCATGCTGCCGGACGGCTCGGGACTCGATATCTGCCGTAGCCTGCGCGACCGCAAGCCGCACATCCCGGTCATCCTGCTGACGGCGCTGAAGGAAGATGTCGACCGCATCATCGGCCTGGAACTCGGCGCCGACGACTATCTCGGCAAGCCGTTCAATCCGCGCGAGCTCACCGCCCGCATCCGCGCCGTGCTCAGGCGTTCGACGCCCGATGAAGTGCCTGCGCCGCCGCGCGCCCGTGTCTACCGCTTTGCCAGCTACAGGCTGGAGCCGGACACCCGCAAGGTGACGGACGCGCAAGGCGTGTCCGTCGACCTCACCGGCGCCGAGTTCGACCTGCTGCAGGTGTTTCTCGACCGTCCCGGCCGGTTGCTGTCACGCGACCAGCTTCTCGACCTGACGCAAGGCCGCGAGCGCGACCCGCTCGAACGTTCGGTCGATGTGCTGGTGAGCCGGCTGCGCCGCAAATTCAGCGATACCGGTGACGGGCCGTTGTTCAAGACGGTGCGCAACGGCGGCTACCAGCTCACCGCGCGCGTCGACACGGTGGAGAGCCAGGCGTGAACTCGCTGCGCCGGCGCCTCATCCTGCTGCTGGTCGCCTCGATCGTCGGCGTGGTCGCCCTGGCGACGGCCGCCGTCATCAGCGTTCGGGGCGGCGGGCCGCCTCCGGAATTGACCGTGCCCTGGGTCGCCCAACAGATGGAACTGGTGGTGGGGCTTCTGCCCGGCCCGATCCCGGACGTCCTGCGGGTGCAATTCAGCGACCATCCGGCCGGCGGCAAGGTGGATCGCGCGGAAACGGCGATGCTCAACGACATATTGCGCCGCCGGGGCCTCGATGTCCTGGCCGTCGTCAACGACAAGGCGGATGAACCCGGCCAGCTTGCATCGGTGCGCCTGCCCGACAATCGCTGGGCGATCATGGAGGTTCCCCACATCAATCCGCCACGGCGCGAATGGCTGGTTCTGGCCGGCTGGATCTCGCTGATCGTGGCCGGCGCCACGGCGGTGTCGGTCTATTTCACCTCCGTGCTGATCCGGCCGCTCGAGATGCTGGAGGCCGCCGTCTCCAAGATCGGATCGGATGGCGTGCTGGCGGCGGTGCCGGAAGTGGGTTCGGCCGAGGTCAAGGCCACCGCGCATGCGCTGAACCAGCTCTCGTCGCGGCTGCGAACCGCCATGGAAAGCCGCATGCGGCTGGTCGCCGCCGCCGGCCACGATCTGCGCACGCCGATGACGCGCATGCGGCTGCGCGCCGAGTTCCTCGACGACGAGCGCGATAAATGGCTTCACGACCTCGACGAGCTCGACCGCATCGCCGACAGCGCCATCCGCCTGGTGCGCGAAGAGGTGAACCAGGACGCCGTCGAACCGGTCGACCTGGAAAAGACGGTGCGCGATATCGAAGCCGAGATGGTGTCGCTCGGCCATCCCGTCTCCATCGGGCACCTGGACAAGGTTTGCGTGCGGGCCGGCGCGCTCGGCCTGCGCCGCGCATTGCGCAATCTGATCGTCAACGCCGCCACCCATGGCAAGGCGTGCCGCATCGACCTTGCCGTGGCGAACAACCGCGCCGTGCTGACCATCTCCGACCATGGGCCGGGGATTCCGCCGGAGCTGCTGAACAAAGCGTTCGAACCCTTCTTCCGCGTCGACCCCGGCCGGCTGCAATCCATTCCGGGCGCCGGCCTCGGCCTCGCCATCGCCAAGGAAATCATCGAGCGCTACGGCGGCACGGTGACGCTGGAAAACCGCCGGGGCGGCGGGCTGGAGCAGACGGTGGTGTTCGAGGCTGTGTGAGGGCTGGCGGCCCACGGCAGAGCCCCGCTCAGCCGCGGGCCGTGCGGCAACCGACGAAAATCCGGCGACCATGCTGCACCGCGCAAGCCAATGACTTCGACTAATTTCTCCGCGGAAACATGATCGAATCCATATAGTATAAATATAGATTGCGAAATTTCGGTGATTTGCCAAAGAGCCAGGGCTTTCTTGTTCCCATAGGCCAAGACATATTCCCAATCAACCGAAGCGGGAATATCGACACGACTTAAACCATAGGATTTAAAATCTGAGAAAAATCGCCAAAACCGGCGAGAGATGACCGGTTATGTCAATTTTTAGCGCTTGCTCACATAAGTATTTCAGCCGGGTAGATTTTTTGTGTTGCGCCGCACAATGCCATAGCCGAACCATTCCCCGGGGGACTCGTTTGCGACTGGACATACGCCGTGGAGGAGCCCACCAGGTTGACCAACTTGTGCTGTCCGTCCGTCGATTTCGAGCCCGGCCCGATCGGACTCGCCCCGATCGGACTCGAAAGGCGCGGATTTGACGGTGCCGGCGCCCTGACGGGTCTCGTCCGCCTTGGCCCGCCGCTCGAAACGGCCGGCTGGCGTAACGCCGGCGGAAGCCGCTGATGGGAAACGCCCGCGACATCCAACTGGATGCACTGAGAGCCATCGCCGTGACGATGGTGTTGTATTCCCATTTCTTCGCGGCGGGAGGATCTTCCTTCTGGGGTCATATCGGCGTGCGGCTGTTCTTCGTGCTGAGCGGCTTCCTGATCACGCGCCTGCTCCTGGAAGCGCGTTCGGCGGCCGAATTTGAAACCGGCCCCGCGCTGCGATCCTTCTACATCAGGCGCGCGCTGCGGATATTCCCGCCCTATTTTGCCGTCCTGGGTTTCGTCTGGCTGGTCGACCTGGACCAGTCCAGGGGATCGCTGGTCTGGCATGCGGTTTATCTGTCGAATTTCTGGTATGCGCTGCGCAATGACTGGAACCCTTGGGTGCTGTGCCATTTCTGGAGTTTGAGCATCGAGGAGCAGTTCTATCTCGCCTGGCCGCTGGTCGTCCTGCTGGCCCCACGCCGTCGATTCGAGATGATCTGCATCGGCGTCATCGCGCTGTCGCTGGCCTATCGCTTCTATTGGCCGGTCACCGCCACCCCGGCGCTGGCGCGCGACCTGCTGCCGCCTGCGTCCATGGATGCGCTGGCGTCGGGGGCGCTGCTTGCCTGCTGGCGGTCCAGGGGCGCCGGCCTGCCGCAATGGATGCGGCTCGGCTGGCCTGCCTTCGCGGCCGCATTCCTGATGATCGAGTGGTTTGTCCCGGCGCCTGCCGATCCGACCCTGGAATGGGTCCATTGGCTGGTGCGGCAAGTCCTGCCCCTGGTGCCGCTGATGGTCATCGTCGCCGCCTGTTCGCGCGGCCTTGGCGGCACAATCGGCAAGCTTGCCGAACTGCCGCCACTGCTTGGTCTCGGCCGCATCAGCTACGGCGTTTATCTCTATCATCCGATATTGCTGTCGCTCGCCGTCAAGTCGCAGCCCTGGATTCCGCTCAACGTCTCGGAGCAAGGGCCAGGGCGGTTCCTGGTTGCAAGCGCCGCCACGATCGTCGTGGCCTCGATTTCCTGGGCGGTTTTCGAAAGGCCGCTCAATAGCCTCAAGCGCCACTTCCCCTATGTCGCACGCGTCCATGCCGCGCAGGCCGGCCATGGCGGCTGGCTCGCGAGGGCGGCCGGCGGATCGCCCGATGGCCGGACGCCATCGCTCGACCTCCAGCGAACGGATGCAAGACAATGACCGCCGCGCCGCTCGTCTCCGTCCTGTTGCCGGTCTACAATGCCGGGCCCTATCTCGCCGCCGCACTGGGAAGCATCCTGCGGCAGGATTACGGCCGCCTGGAAATCATCGCGATCGATGACGGTTCAACCGACAATTCGCTCAAGATCCTCGAGCGATGCCGGGAGGCCGACAGCCGCATCTCGATCATCTCGCGCGAAAACCGCGGCCTCGTCGCGACGCTCAACGAAGGGCTGGCGGTCGCCCGGGGCGAGCTGGTCGCGCGGATGGACGCCGACGACGTCGCCTATCCCTGGCGCTTGTCGCGCCAGGTGGCGCTGTTTGAACGGCGGCCCGAGTTGGGCTTCTGCGGCGCCGGCGTCGACATGTTGATCCGCGGCCGCATCGCCAGGGGCAAGCCCGATCCGGTGTTCCAGTTCGGCCGCATCCCCATATTGGCGATGTTCTTCACGATCTTCATGCACCCGACGGTGGTCTACAACAGGAAGATCATCAACGACGGCGTTCTCCACTACGACCAGACCTACAGGCACGCCGAGGATTTCGATCTTTTCAGGCGGCTGGCCGGCCGTTACCCGGCAGCCATGATGCCCGAGAACCTGGTCGTGTACCGCGTCCATCAGGCAAGCGTGACCAGCCGGCACGTCAAGGAGATGCGCAGGACGCATTTGCGGATCGTGGCCGAGAACCTCGAGCGCGAGGGCCTGGCGCAAACCACGCGGGACTTGCGCGACATTGGCGATGCGGTCAGCCACGATACGGTTACCCGCGCGGCCAACTTCATCGTCGCGCTGGAGGAGGAGATTCGCTCGCTGCCGGCCGGGACCCGGCCGAGCTTCGAGGCCGGCGCGCTGAACCTGTTCTATTTCCTCTACCAGCTCGTAGCCGACGAAAGGCAGCCTCCGCTGACGCATGAATTGCTGACGCGGACCGCGAAGTGGAACGTCATCCGGCGCCGCGAGCAATATGCACTGCGGCCCGGCGCCTGGGCGCCCTGGCTCAGCCTTGCCTCGCTGTCGGCCAGCAGGCAAGCGGACGCCATGGCATACTTCTTCAAATCCGCGCCCGCCGCGGCGGTTTTGGCACCTTATCAGGCGGGCTGAAGGATGATCGTCAAAACCCACCAACCCCTGCAGCGCGATCGTTCGACGGCGCTTGGCCTTGCTCCGGCCGGTCCTCGCCCGGAACGCTCGGCGCCGGAAGTCAGCTTCATCATCTGCACGCGCAATCGTGTCGCAGTGCTGGAGGCCTGCATCAAGTCGGTGCAGGCCGCGTGCCGTGCACATGCCGGCTTCGCGGCCGAACTCGTGGTCGTCGACAACGGTTCGAGCGACCGCACGGCCGAACGCCTCGCCAGCATCGCCGAACTGTCGGACATTCCATTCACGCCCGTTTACGAGCCGCGCCCAGGATTGGCGGCTGCCCGCAACGCCGGGCTGAGGCGCGCGCGGGGCGACGTGCTGGTCTTCGTCGATGATGATTGCGCGGTCCATTGCGACTATTTGCGCGATCTGGAGCGACATTATGCGTCCGGGGAACGATGGCTCATCCGGGGAGGCCGTGTCGAGCTTGGCGATCCCAGGGATTTGCCGTTCACCATCAAGCGGTCGCTTGTGCGCGAGCGGCTGACACCGGATGTCCATCCCGGCGGTTTTGTGCTGGGTTGCAACATGACGATGCACCGCGATGTCGCGGCCCGCATCGGCTATTTCGACGAACGCTTCGGCGCCGGCGGACCATTGCGGTCGGCCGAGGATACCGACTACCTCGTGCGAGCGATGTTGCTCGGCATCCCGGTCGAGTATGTGCCTGACATGACGATATTCCATCATCACGGCCGGCGGGATCGCAAGGCCATCGAAAAGCTGCATCGCGACTATAGCCTGGGCAATGGCGGGCTCTGCCTGAAGCATGTTCGCCATGCGCCCTGGCTGCTTCGCCATTTCTACTGGGCCGCAAGAGGGGCTTTTCGCGAATTGGCGGGCGGGCCTGCGTTCGATCGTGAACTCAACCTGTCGCACTGGCCGATCGTCTCCATGAATTTGCTCGGCGCGGCCAGATTCGCGGTTCTCCTGCTGGCGAGACGGCCGCAGGCTGAGCCGCTGCGGCAAGATCAACAAGCCAATGCCCAGGCGAGGTGAAATGCTATAATGCCATTGCTACCGCCAAGCCTGCCGATGCTGTTCCGAGCGTTCGGAAAGCGGCAACTGCGACTGCTTCCGGCCGTGGTGGTTCTCGGTCTGGTCAGCGCTGCCCTCGAAGGGTTCGGCATCGGCCTGATCATCCCGTTGCTGGGCATCATCATGGGACACGGGGATGCGGCGGGAATGGCCGGTTTCTCCGCTGTCCTCCAGCACGTCGGATCGGGCTTGAGCGAACGCGACCGGCTTGTCACCATTTCGGTCGCCATCCTCGGCTCGATCGTCCTGAAGAACGTCTTCGCCTTCGCCAACACGCTGCTGACGACCTTCATCTCCGGCAAGGCAAGTCATTCGATCCGCAGCGCCTTGTCGGAGCAGCTCTTGCGGGTCGGTTACCCCTTCTTCCTGCGGCAGAGTCCGGGACGGCTGCTCAACATCATCTCCAACGAATCCTGGCGGGCGTCCGATGCGATCCAGATCATGCTGTCGGCCATCGTCAGCGCATCGGCCGCCATCATCCTCTTGGCTTTCCTGCTGCTGCTTTCGTGGCGCATGACGCTGCTGGTCACGCTCGGACTGGCGATTGTCCAGATCGCGCACGCCATCCTCTCGGCCAATCTGAAGGAGCCCAGCCGCAGCGTCGCTTCGCGCAACGGCCACCTCGCCTCGCAGATGCTCCACCTTGTGCATGCCGGACGGCTGATCCGCATCTTCGGACAGGAGAACCGGGAGAAGGCGATATTCGATACAGCGTCCGATGCTGTTCGCCGCGCCTCTTTCGCCCTGCTTGTACGCCAGGGAGCGTTGCCGCCGCTGACGGAGGTTCTCCACGCCATGCTGTTCCTGGCGGTGGTGATCGGCGCCTGGTTGGCGCAAGTGAGTTTCCCGCTGATCATCGCGTTCGTCATACTGCTCTACAGGCTGCAGCCGCATATGCGGGCCCTGCAAGGGTCGTGGAGCCAGCTGCAAGGCCTGAGCGGATCGCTCGAAGAGGTGACATGGATGCTGGATCCCACTGGCAAGCCGCAACCACCGCAAGGCGACGGGCCGTTCCACGGTCTGCGCCAGGGCATCAGGTTCGAGGATGTGACCTTCACCTATTCCGGCACGGACCGGCGTGAAGTGGTGCTGCATTCGGCGACGTTCGAAGTCGGCAGTGGCCGCTCGACGGCGCTGATCGGCCGCTCGGGCGCCGGCAAGACGACGATCGTCAACCTCCTGTGCCGTTTTGTGGAACCGGACACCGGCAGGATTCTGGTCGATGGATCGCCGCTCGACCGGATCGACGCCAGCCGGTGGCGACGGCACATCGCCCTGGCCAGCCAGGAGCTGGAATTGGTCGATGGCACCATTTTTGAAAACATAACCTACGGGCAGGACGCGGCGACAGTCGGCGACGCCGAGGGCGCAGCAAGACTGGCCGAAGCGCATGAATTCATCGAACGGCTGCCTCAGGGCTACGAGACGCTGGTTGGCTACAGGGGTGTCAATTTGTCGGCGGGACAGAGGCAGCGGATCGCATTGGCCAGGGCGCTGGTGCGCGATCCCGATCTCCTCATCCTGGACGAAGCCACCAATGCGGTGGACGGGCTGTCGGAAGCGGCAATCGTCGAGACCCTGAAGTCGAGAGCCGGCCGCCGCACGACCATCGTCATCAGCCACCATCACAGCACCATCTCGTTCTGCGACGATGTGGTTATCCTCAGCGGCGGCCGGGTGAAAAAGCAGGCACCTTTCGGCGCCCTGGCATCGCTCAGCATGGACGAGCTCTACCAGCACGAACCGCTCGACTGATGCATGTCGCGCAAAAGTGCGCAGCGGTTTTTGGATCAACGACATGCATTAAAACGAGGGCCACGCGATCGCTTCCCGCAGGCGTTCGTGGCCTGCCGGCTGGGCGGTCGCCGCATGGTTCGAATCAGAAGTCCAGGAGATTGCCGCTGACACCTTCCGTGATCGCACCAATGCCTTGCGGAGTTGAGGCACGCTAGCTTGCCTGTGCGGCGGACCTGTCGATCCGCCTGGCCGGTGCCCCATTGGTTTACTCTCCGGATGAGGTGCCGGCCTCCCCTCGTGGCGCTGTCGTCCAGGCCACCTCCGGCCGGCGAAGCGACGTCGCGGAGAACCTTGGAATGACGAGCTAAGTCGCCGCGCGAAGGGTCCTGCGGGTGCGCCGCCTGCCCGTTGCCCGTGCCTTCTCCGCCATCACGCCGGCAATCTCGACCACCTCACCCTCGCGCTGTCTGCCGTTGGTGGCCTTGTGGAGCCGCTCGTAGGGCAGCAACTCCTTGATCCGGGCATTGAGCGACACGATTTCGGCCCTGAGGTCCTCGCACTCCTGCCTCTGGACATCGAACTGTATCTGTTCCGATGCCTGTTGCAGCGCAAGCTGTGAAAGATTGGCGTTCAACTTCGAAAGGCTTGTCTTGTCGCTTTCGTTCTCGTTGGTGAGAGCGGACAATCTTTCATCGGCGATTTTCTTTTCGGCCAGGGTGTCGTTCAATTCACTCTTGAGCCTGGCGATCTCGCTGGCGGCGTCGCTGTTCTCGTTCGAGGTTTGCTCCAGTCGCGATTGCAGATTCTGGATCTCCGAACCCAACCCGCGTATTTCCGCCTGACTGCGGGCCAGCTCGGCTTCCCTGTCGCCTTCCATCATGCGGGCCGCTTCGGTTGTTTCCGACAGCTTCGCCTGTGCGGCCTCAAGCGACTTCTGGAGCCGCATCTCCTCCTTCTCGCTCTTGCCGAGCGCGGCCAGCAGTTCCGCAAGCCGCGCGGCTTCGCTGGCATGGATCGTCGAGAGTTCGTCGAGCCTGTGGCGCGCCTGGGATTCCCGCTTCAGCGCCTTGTCGAGCTCGATCGACAGGCTGACATGCTTTTCCCGCAGCATCTTGCTCTCGCGCAGGCGCCTGTTGGCCTCGACCGTTCTGCCGGTCAGCCGCTTGGCGATGTCGCCGAACTCCGCCTCGCGTTTTGCGTTCGCATTGGCTGTCTCCACGAGTTCCAGCCTTGTCGCGGCAACCGCCGCACGAAGCGCCTCCCTCTCCTGAACCAGGCTTGTCTCGCGCTGTTGCAGCAGGTCGAAAGCGCCTTCACGCTCGCGCAGCTTTCTCACCGCGTCGTGCAGCTTTTCCGACAGCGTTCTTTGTTCGGCGGCCAGGCCGGCATTTACCAGCTCCAGCTCGTTGGCGCGAAGAATGTCGCTGTGAAGGATGTTGAGGAATTCGCGCGTCAAATGGTGTGAGGTCCCGATCTCCGACAGTTTGTCGTTGATCTCCTCCAGATAATCCCTGGCGTCATGGAAGAGCCCTTCAAAGGCACTCAATGCAGCCAGTCGGGTCTGGGTATGGGGCGTCAGTCGTGGCGCGGTTTCGGACCCTTCCGTATCGTCCGTACTGACCGCGTTGTTCGCACCATCCGCATTTGCCGCATTGGCCTCGGGTGGCGGGTCGTCTGGTCCTGCGGGGGGATCGGGGACATCGTCGCTCTTTGGCGACGCCAGATCCTCGGCGTCGAGACTTGCATCCAGCGCGTCCGCCAATTCGATCTGCAGATCCTGGTCCGCCAATTCGAACTGCAGGTCCTGGACTGCTTTATCTACCTCTTCAGCACGCTTGATCAGGCCTCTGAAGTTCATGACCGAACTCCCCTTACGCACACCTCAACTGGGAACTTAACGAATTACTAATATAGCCTACATCCACTAATTGCGCAGGGGAAGCCCCCCGTTGGCACGAAGTTAATTTGGGACATTTGGGGTGGGATGGGTGCGAGCGACGCGATGTGAGGGTGCGAGGCTGGTGCTGCCGGCGGGACAGCGCCCCTCTCTGTCCTGCCGGACATCTCCCCCACACGGGGGGAGATTGGACGTCATGCGGGCTTTCGCCAATCGCCAGCGTCGCAAGAAAAGGTGGGGCGCCGAAACTGCCAATCTCCCCACCCGTGGGGGAGATGTCCGGCAGGACAGAGGGGGGCGCGAAGGATCGCGGCTCCCCTACCTTGGCCTCACCCCGCCATGGCCAGCGGCACGGCGCTCTTGTTGGGGATCTGGATGTCGATTTCCAGCGTCGACATGGTCTCGCCGCGGTCCATCGAGACCTGGATGTAATCCTGGTCGATCTGCACGTGCTTGGCGATGACGGCCATGATCTCCTCGCGCAGGATGGAGACGAGATCGGGCTGGCTGCGGTTGCGGCGCTCATAGGCGAGCAGCACTTGCAGCCGCTCGCGCGCCACCGGCGCGCTGGAGCGCCGCTTGAAGATGTCGAGCAGGTTCATGCCGCCCTCCTTCCCAAAAGACGATCGAGGAAGCCCTTGCGTTCGAAGGGCACGATAACAGGCAATTCCTCGCCCTCAAGCCGCCTGGCGGCGTCGAGATAGGCGCGGGCCGCTGTGTTGAGCGGCTCCGAAAGCGTCACCGGCGAACCGAGGTTGGAGGCGCGCAGCACATCCTGGCTCTCGGGAATGATGCCGAGCAGCGGCACCGACAGGATTTCCAAGACGTCGTCGATGGACAGCATTTCGCCGCGCGAGGCACGCGCCGCGTCATAGCGCGTGACCAGCACGTGCTTGGCGATCTGCTCGCCCTGCTCGGCCTTCATGGTGCGGGCGTCGAGCAGGCCGATGATGCGATCGGAATCGCGCACCGAGCTCACTTCCGGGTTGGTGACGATGACCGCCTCGTCGGCAAAGCGCATGGCGAGCTGCGCGCCGCGCTCGATGCCGGCCGGGCTGTCGCAGAACACGTAGTCGAACACCGAGCGCAGCTTGTCGATGACTTCGCCGACGCCCTCCTCGGTCAGCGCATCCTTGTCGCGCGTCTGCGAGGCCGGCAGCAGGAACAGCGTTTCCACACGCTTGTCGCGGATCAGCGCCTGCGACAGCTTCGCCGTGCCTTGGATGACGTTGACGAGGTCGAACACCACGCGGCGTTCTGCGCCCATGATCAGGTCGAGGTTGCGCAGGCCGACGTCGAAGTCGACAAGCGCCACCTTCTTGCCGGTCTTGGCGACCGCGGCACCAAGGGCCGCCGTCGAGGTCGTCTTGCCGACGCCCCCCTTGCCCGAGGTGACCACCACTACCTTGCCCATGAAAAAAGCCTCCGTTGTTGGTTTGTTGTTCTTAGCGGGCGGCCCGGCCGCCCGATATCAGTCGAATGTCAGCTCAGTGTCGCGACGCGCAGGCCCTCGCCGTCGAGAAACGCCTGCACCGGCTTGCCGCGCGAAATGCCTTCCATCTCCTCGGCGGTGACGTACCAGCCGTCGACCGCCAGCAGCTCCGCCTCGTTCTTGCGGCAGAAGATGCGCGCGCCCGTGTTGCCCAGCGCACCCGCCGAAGCGCGCCCGCGCAGCGTGCCGTAGACATGGATCGAGCCCGCCGCGATGATCTCCGAGCCGGACGCGACCGAGCCGAGCACGATGACATCGCCATGCGGATGCACGATCGCCTGGCCGGAGCGGATCGGCGCCTTGATCATCAGCGTGCCCGAAGCCTCCTGCGCAAGCTGCGGCTCGCTTTCGTCCACCTTGCTTGCGCCAGCCTTGCCGCCCTTGTCCTTGTCCGGGCCGGCTTCAGGCGCCCTGCCCTCGGCCTTGCCCTCTGACATGCCGGAAACATCCTCCCGCGCCTTACGGCCGGGCAGCAACCCATCCGTCGTCGCCTCCTTGGCGCCGACCAGCACCGGCGGCAGGTTAGGCTCGAGTGCGGTGTGGCCGTCGAGCTCGATGGCGTAGATGCGGATGCCGCGATGGCCAAGCACGTCGACCAGCGATTCGATCGCGGCGACATCGGGCTTCAAGGTGTTGAGATCAAGCACCACCGGCCGCCCGGCGAAATAGCCGGGCGAGTTGCCAATCCAGTGATCCAGCCCCTCCAGCCAGGCCGCCAAGGGATCTTCCGGAGTCAATGTGAAAGCGACGAAGGAACGGGCGCGAAAACGAATGGATTTGGCCTCGAGGGGGGCGGCAAAGGTCACTGGCTGCGAATCCTTACTGAGAGGTAAACGCTAGCGAGGGAATGGTTAACGAATGGTTAATGCGAGGGGCTGGAGAGAGCGCCGAAACGGTGGTTCCTGACTGCCTCGCGTTGGACGCTTGCGGCGAGCATGTTCGACAGCTTCGCGGAATCAGCCACTGCCGCCAACAACACCATTTACAATCACAACGACCGGCCAGTGCGCGGGATATCGGCGCAGATTGTCAAAAATAGTCGTGTATGACGCTTCGCCGATTACTTGTGCAATGTCATGCACCGCGTAATGTAGTTGCCGGGTGGGTTTTATTGGAAAGTGGGGGAATTGTGAAACGTACTGTATTGACACTATCGGTGCTGGCCAGTCTCGCGGGATGTGCCACACCGCCGGACAAGATATCGGGAATTCCAAATTCAGGTCCCTGCACCCAGGCTGACAGACAGCGTCTTGCCGTCCTATCAAACCAGCAGAACAAGGCTTCGACCGGAGATGCGTTGGGAGTTTTCCTTATCGGCGTGCCGGTGGCGTCCATGTCGGGGGGCGACCACGAGGCCGAAATCGCCATTCTCAAGGGGCGCTGCGGCACGCCGAAGACGTAGGCTTACCTGAAGGAGGTAGCCGGGTGAGTGACGAGCTAGTGGGTTGAGCCCCAAACAATCCCAAAAGGCACCTCGAGCCTCCACGTGAAGGCAGTGAAGGGATTCGTGATGAGCAAGGCTGACATCCGTCGAAATATTCTCCTTGATGAGCCGTCTGAGGAAGATTTATTTCATGGCCAAGGCCACGACAGAACTGCGGCCGCTTTGGCCTCCGCAATACGGAATTTCAAGGATGCAGACCGCGCAATAGGGTTGGACGGGCCGTGGGGAAGCGGAAAATCGAGTGTTGTTGGAATTGCCGAGCGAAAACTCCATCAGTCGAATGGGAACGGCAAAATTAATTTCTCATTTTTCGCGTTCGATATATGGAAATCCCAAGGGTCAGCGTTCAGGCGGTCTTTCCTGGAGCACTTCATATCATGGGCAAAAATTGAGTTTCCCAAGAAATTAAATAAATTGTCTATTTTAGAAAACAAAATTCGCGGCAAGATCCGAGAAGTGGATACGGACAATAACTTAATACTAGATTGGTACGGGATTGCCGTTCTTCTATCCGTCCCATTCATACCAATATATGTTCTATGGAGTAAGTCCAAATTTGACGAACTAACGATACTTAAGAATCAGTCAGAATATTTATATTCCGCTCCAATGATTCTTGTATATGGCTTCCTAATTGTCACTTTTACGGTTGCGATTCTAAAGTATCGCACCAACCCAACGGAGGGTACGACTATATGGGCGAGGTTTCGCTTTGCGCTCTCTCGAACGCTCTTGATCGGTGCGAAACAATATGAGCATCAGAAGGTTACGCAATATATTCGGGAAACAGACCCCAACGATTTCGAGTTCCAATCCATTCTGAGGGAGATACTAGTCACGATACAGGATCAAAATAACAAAGTTGTTATGGTTCTGGATAACATCGATCGGCTTCCACCAAATGAAATAACCGAGTATTGGGCCTTAGTCCGCTCGATTTTTTCTCGAACACACTCCGAGGCACCCGCCACGACCAACAACCATATTACCGCAATTGTACCTTATGATCGCCGCCTGATAGAACCTGCGTCTTCATCAGAGCCGCATGACAAGACAGAAAATCCAAATTCATCTCTGAAATCAAAGGAAATTTTCGCAAAAACCTTTGACGAAATTTTGACAGTCGCTCCTCCGGTCATGTCAAATACCCGAGATTTCTTCAAAGATAAGATGGCACAGTCGCTTCCTGACCTAAGTGATGAGGACGCGCTTTTTCGCGTATATCTCATATTCAATTGGATCATAGACGCCGGTGGCGGCCGCGCGACTCCGCGCCAAGTTATTTCGTACATCAACGAATTGGCAGGACTCTACGTTCTGCATGGTGGACAGATTGGAGCGCCTACAGTTGCCGTGTACTTGGCAGTGCAGAACAAGCTGGAAAATAAGCCATCGGCACTCGCAAAGGAAAACCTAGTTGATGATCATCTCAGATCCTTAGCAGGAGATAAGAATCTAGAAAAAAACCTTGCTGCGATCCTGTTTAACGTTGAGCCTGAGCTAGCGTTCCAAATCCTCCTTGATGGTGAAATCAAGAGTGCGGCGGCTGCAGAGTCATCGAATAAGCTGATCGATCTTTCCAAAGCTCCTGGCTTTGATGTGCGTCTCAACGAAGTTTTTTCCGACAACACCAGCGAATGGACCAGCAGTGGTCGGTTTAGCGTCGTAGTGAGCAATATTTCAGATCTACTTGGAATCTATCGCGGAGAGGCGGCATTCCATCTGAATAAATCGATGGTGGAATCTTTTTGTAATCTTCCTTTTCTGAATTTGGGTCGTGAGGCGACTCTATATCAAAAATTGATCGGTGTTTGCCTACCAGATGACCGCCAACGCGTCGCTGATCATTTTCTACAAGCTGCGTCCATTGGGATCGCAGAGGGCGCCAACCTCGATCAATCTAGGGGCCGACAATTTGTGCGATTCCTGTCGGAATTTTCGAAAGCTATGCGAGAGGCTAGCGGTAATTCACTGCCTGACGCTTCATTTAAGAAGGTCACCCTACCTTCGAATCCTCTTTTTCTATTTGGCTTCGCGGCAGAAACACGAACGACCTCAGTTAGCATGACCAAGGTCGCGAAATTTTCGATAGACCTGTCATCGCATGTCGACTTGTTTGAGACACTAGCGGTCGACCAAACAGCCGACAGCTTAGCAGCTTTTGCCGAATTCAAAACTGCCTCAATAGTCTCAGACGAGCAATGGATAAGCATCGCGACCCATTTGGTATTATCGCTAGTGGGCGAGATATTGGAAGACGAGGGGTTGATCGCAGATCGCGTGTCTCTGCTTAGTAGGGTATTTTCATATACGGGTATCGCAAAAAGCAAGAACATTGACCTCTCCTTGTTATTCAGTAGCTCGACATTTTACGAGAACCTTTTCCTCGCGTTCTCGGAAAAGCTAGACGACGAGGGAGTAGCTCACGCAGCGTTCTTAGCATCCGACATGTATCTGGCAGGAGGTTTGCCATCCCCCGTCCGCGCTGCCCCAAACGGCCTTAAAGTCGCTAGCGCGCAGGACGAGTTTGCGTGGTTTGGTAAGATATTGGATGGGTCTTCCGTGCTGACGCCACAGCAACACACAATTGTCGCGGAGCAAGCCGTTGCAATCTACCGCCTACCTCGCTGGATAGCCTTCGGAGCCGCCAATCCCAGCAATACATTTGTCACCTCAGTGATACGGGCGGCGTTCGCAAGAGACAGAGCACCCTGGGTCAACGCCGGTGACCTGTTCAAATATTACCAATATCTGAAACAGGTGCTCGGTGCAGCTTTCGATGGCTTGCTTCCAAAACTCGGGACATTGATCGAAACGAATGCGTTGGCGAAGCTTGGAGCTGAATCATATCCGCCTGACATCTTAGTGGACACTAAGAATTTGTCGGATCGCGAGTGGAAGGCCGTTCATGCTGGGGTAACTGCGTTGCTGGACGACGTTTCAAAAGTCGAATGGCTAGATCATCTTACATCTGGAGATAACCTTGCGCTCCTCATGTTCCAGAAAGCCAAGTCATCCGGGTACAAACCAGATTCAACTGCTCTTAAAGATTCATTCGCCCAATTTATTCTTGGTGTTCTTGATGGCTCAATCGTTCCTTCACATGTGACTGCGGAGTATGATACAGCGATGAAAACTGTTGACGCAGGTTACCATCTTGAGTTCTTCAAGTTCATCCGCGAACACGTCGATGGAGTAACAGCAGAAACAATAAACCTTGCGTCACGCTTGGCTCCTCAGTTGCTGTCGAGCGTAGTGCGTGTAGGGGAAAAGAGCAAAAGGGAGAAGGAAAACCTTGTTCGCCAAATCTTGCGACCAGCTCTAGAGGGCGGAGTAACCCCAGTACTAGATTCCTTTTTGGAACTCGGACGCAAGGCTGTCGCTGACTTTATTCGATCTTCTGAAAAGAGCACTCAAGACGCGCTTGAGCCGGCTTTGAGGTTATTTTCAAACACTAACGATCGTGAATATGTTCGCAAGATTAGTGAGCTTGTCCAAGGACGAAAGGCTAAGACTTGGCTAGACGTGCTGTTTGGCACAAAAGACAGCGGCGACGATTAAGACCGAGGGCTCCATTCAGCGCACGACTACCATTATAGGCACCACCGCCCACCCCCTCAATGCCGCTTAAAATACTGCACCTCGCGCTCATGCTTCTCCGCTGCCTCGCGGATATCGAATGTGCCGAGGCTACGCCGTTTTGCCGGTCTTTTCGTCCTTCTTGTTTCCGCGAATAGAGCCGGTATTTTCCGCCTTTCAGTTTTCGGGTCATTTCGCTCTCCCTCATCAGGATTTCCGCTTGGCCTTGAGGCTTCGGGCGTGCTCGGTCGCCGCGCGGCCCAGCCTGTCGTCTGCACCTCATCGCCCGAGATGCCGGTGCGCACCGCCAACACCTCGACCTCCAGCACGTCGGAACGCGCCACCCGGCGATCCCGGCGGCGCAACTTCGGCGCCTCCGCCCTTGCGCGCCCACCGAAGCCCCGGCCGGCCCGTCGCGATCTGAGCAGCAATGATCCCGGCACGACAGCAAATCGGTCTGCCACAAAATTGTCATGTCCCGTCCAAGTTGTGGACACGTCCTTTTCAAAGGCGCACTCTTGGATTGCGAAACGCATGCCAGAGTTTCGCCCAACATATGCTTGAGGTGCGTCGGTGATTGTCTGACCTATCCGGATACTTCCGGCTGGGCATGATTTTCATTGTGCCGCCTATCCGACATCAGGCTACGGCCTAACGCACGTTGCAGCCTGTTCCGGATCAACTGGGAGGTAAACAACATGCATAGCATTCAACGCAGAGAACTTCTTGTCGGGGGAAGCGCGGCTCTTGTCGCAATCGCTGCTCTTTCGCGTCGCACTTACGCTTTTCCAACACAGGCGGGCGAGGAAGTCGTTCCGTGGCTGGATCAGCCGACCAAAAATCCCGATCCGGTAGGTATCCAATCGCAGCTTGTCTGGGAGGATCTGGATAGCTGGATAACGCCAAACGACAAGTTCTTCAGCATTTCGCATTTCAATCGACCGACGATCGACGAGAAGACATGGTCCATGGAGATCAATGGCCTGGTCAAGAAGTCCTTGAAGCTGTCGCTCGCCGACATCAGGGCGCGGCCGCGCCAAGAGGTGGTTTTCACGGTGGAATGCTCGGGCAACCACGGTTTTCCCTTTTTCACCGGCGGCATCGGCAATGCCCGCTGGGCAGGGACGCCGCTGGCGCCGATCCTCGAGGAAGCCGGCGTTCTGGAGAAGGGCATCGAGGTCGTCTTTTTCGGTACTGACGAAAGCGAGGTCGCAATACGCGACGTGAAGATGAAGCAGAATTTCGCTCGCAGCATGTCGCTCGCCGACGCGATGAGCCCCGACAATCTTCTCTGCTATGAAATGAACGGCGCCGCCTTGCCGGCGCCCAACGGTGCCCCGCTGCGGCTCATTGCTCCGGGCTGGTACGGGATCGCCAACGTCAAGTGGCTGAAACGCATCGAAGTTCGCGACACAAGGTTCATGAGCCTTCTGATGGCCCGTGACTATGTCACCATCCGCGAGGAAGACCACAATGGCGAGACCGTTTGGGCCGAGACCTCGGTGGGCCGGGCGCTGCTAAAGTCGGCACCCGCGAAGGTCACCAAGAAAGGCTCGGACTACGCCATCGTCGGCGCGGCCTGGGGGGCACCGATCGACCGGGTCGATGTGCAAATCGATCAAGCGCCCTGGGCGCCGGCGACCATCGACCACAGTGAGGAGGCCGAACACGCCTGGAAAATCTGGTCCCTGCCCTGGGCAAACCCCTCGCCGGGAGAACACACGGTGACCTCGCGCGCGGTCAGCACCACGGGACAGGTTCAACCGGCAATGGACGATCCCCTGATTGCCAAGAAGCACACATACTGGGAGAGCAATGGCCAGGTCACGCGGCGCGTCAAGATCGTTTGAGGAGAGTCGGGAGGCGTGCAGGGGCCCAGCGAAGTGGCAAAATTGTCATGCCGAGCCGGCCGCGCGTGATCGGTTGGCAAATCTCGCGCCTTTCCTCTCCCCCGTTGGCGAGCGAAGCTCGACGGAGTGGGGGGCGACCTTTCATCGAAGCAATGCTTCCGCCTGAATGCCGCATGCCTGAGCTTTCCTGCTCGCCCGGTTGTGCCTGTCTTGCGGCTGCGCGTTTCGCTAACGCCTTCCCCCACTCCGTGGGCGGGGGGGGGGGGGGCCCGCGGGGGGGGGGGGGGGGGCCGGTGTGGGAAAATGACGGCGGGGGGTGGCCCCCCCCCGCGCGTGTGGGGGAGGTGGTTTTTTAGAA